>CALBMD010000028.1 GCA_937896265.1 uncultured Pseudomonadota bacterium | reverse complement strand
GCTTCCTGCTTCAGAAATTGTTGATTATTGCGATCAGCACGCTGGTATCATAGCCAACCATCAAGGTCAGCTTAATCCCTATCGATTGGGGGTTGAATTGCTTAAGCATGTTGAACGCCGCTGGGATAGAGGGCAATTCGGACTTGAGTATCTTAATTGTGAAGATTATAGCACTAGGCAAAATTGGAATAAGGAAACAGGTCTTGGTCGAGATAAAATATTTGAAATAAGAAAATTACACAATGATGTAACTTTTATTGATGAATTTTTGGATGAAGAATTTTGCCATGAAAGCAAAATGTTTTTGTATGATTTAGATCCAAAAACAGGTCGCTATATCATTTCAAGCAGAGACTTTAAGGTGATTAAAGAACAGCTTTTACGGCAACTAGCTAATTTTGGGCAGCCTAAAATTACTGTTATCGACGGTAATTATAAAAATCGGCAAGAGTTGCTTTTGCGTCATTTTTTTGACGGTATGGAATTAAAAAATGAATATACTTTAGAAGTCTTGCGAAGCCTACACATAGTATGGCAACGACCTGTTCATATAGAAACAGTGCTAGAAAATGTTCACAAACGGGTGAGTTTTGATGGGCAAAATCATTCAGTCGAAAAAATTTAGTCTAATACTTGCCTTTTGGGGGCTTCTTGCAAGCGCCGACATGGTTTTTGGAGAGGAGCCTTTCGATTTAGAAGCAAAAACAGCTCCTATTTTTATACGTGCAGGCGTATTGCCAACAAGTATTGAAAACGAAACTAAGGAGCCATTAGTTGCTAGTTTTGTTGAAGAGCTGAAAACTCTTTTTCCACGGGTGGTGAAAGAATCAAATCGATTTCAAGTGCTTGGTGAGCAACGTGTGTTGCAAAAATGGCAAACACAAGCTGGTCAAGAAGAATTGATTAAGAATGATGAGCTGAATATCTTTGCCCATTTAACAATAGTTATTCACCCATCAAAGCTTTTGCTTATTGCGAGACTTTTATACCCCATATCGCAAATTTTGCTGCAAGAGACTCTGAGTTTGCCTTTAACTTTGGATACTGAGTTAAGTAAAGAAACGGCATTAAAATCGTTAAAAGACATCTTTTTTGCTCTCGTGAATCAATTGCCTCATGATATTTATGTTACCTCAATACAAATACCTTATATCACTCTTTCCGGGGGGCTAACTCAAGGCCTGCAGGTTGGTGATCTTATCAAGCTGACGCGCGTTTGGCCAAAAAAGCGTCATGTTGCCACAGGAGCTTGGATTGATTTTAAGATTGAGCCGATTGGTCAGGCGAAGATTGTAGAGAGAAGAGATCATGTGGCAATTGCGGAGCTTTTACAGCTGGAAGTAGCAAATAAAATTAGTCTTGGAGATGGTGCAAGCCTTATGTCTTTGGCTTCTCGTAATTATTTCTTTAGCCAAACAAAAGTTTCGTCTACAAACCTTGAAGATTCCATCTTGGTCAAATAACAGCTGCTAGCTCTATTCTTAATTTAAACTAGTGGTGTTAAAAATGAAGTTAATCGAGTAGAATTGAGGTTGCTTTCATCAGGTAGGTGGCTCAAATCCTAGACTACATTTTTTGCTTGCCTTGGATTGTTTAGGAAGCTATAATGATTAGCTTCTGAGGTAGAGTGCTTTGAGAGGTGGATTCATGAAAAGTGATGTGAAGGAAAATACCAAAGACGCTAGGTTTCTAGAGATGGGTAAAGAAATTGGGCCTTCGGACCTTTTTAGTCGAGAGGAGCTTGAGAGTTTTCTTGATATCCTGCTCGCAGAAAAAGAAAAAATCCTCTCTAATGCTAAAGCTGCAGTTAAAAGTGGCAGCATTACTTTAGACACTAATGAAATGATGGACGAAGTTGATTTAGCGTCTGCAACTATTGAACAAAATATTACATTTAGATTGCTTGAGAGAGAGCGCCGTTTATTAACGGAAGTGGAGCATGCGATTGAGAAGATTCGCACAGGTGACTATGGTTATTGCGAGGGTACAGGCGAGGCCATCCCTAAGCGACGACTTGAGCTTGCTCCCTGGACCAGGCACTCTGTGAAGCATAAAGAAGCGCTTGAGAGGCAAAAAAAATCTGGCCGAGGCGTTTCTGAAGATAATTAGTCGCTCTAGATCAATCCTTTTCTGGCAATAGCTTACCTCCCTCTTCTGGGGAAACTTTTCTTAATATCCAGATTAACCGTGAAGTGAAATTTACCAATAACCCCAGAGGATCCGCAGTTCGGCTGGGTGCAAGACGCGAGGAGAAGCGAAACCGCCGTGTCTATAATGGTACATGAGGATTTCGCGACGCAAAGCAACGCCTGCAAAGGGCTAGCTTCGCGGCGCGGTACAACAACTAGAAATTCGGATCCGAGGTATAATAGAGTCGACTTAAAGTAACAAGATCAATAAATGCCTTTGCCTTTTGGAGAAGTCAATGATTCGAACTATCTCAAAAAGAGTGCTCTTGATTTTGGCGATTCTGTCTTCTTGTGGCCCTAATACCAATCCAAATAAACTTGCCTTTGTTCGCGCTAAGGATAAAAAAAGAGCCGATACGCTTTTGGCATTAGGTCAGCTTGCCTATGACAAGGGCGATTTTGAAAAAGCTGTCAGTTATGGGCGAGAGCTCTATGAATTTAACCCCAAAAGCGAGCGAGCTGCTCAGCTCTTGGCTTTTTCTCGTTTGGGAGAAGCGGGCGTTTCTGTCTTTAATATTGCGCGTAAATTAGCTAAGTCAGTGACAACAGAAAGCGCAACTTCGCTTGCTATTCTTGATCAAATCGGCGCCATTTTTGGTGTGAACGATGATATTATTTCTATGATGGCAACATCAGATGGACTAGATACCGACAAGTCGACATCAAAATATTTTGCCGGCCTGCCTGTTTATTTACCTAAACTCCCAGGCAACTCTAAGGATATGGCATCGGTGCGAGCCTCAGTTCCTATACTTGCGGCTTTGAGCGAGGCTATTATGATTATCTGCCCGTTTGTTGATGAGTCGCTTGTTAAAGGCGCCTACAGCAAGTCGGGTGATGAGCGCTATAACTGTGCTAAAAACGATACTTATCAAGAGGTTAAAGCTCAAAGTTATGTCGCCTGGGCGATGGCTCATATTGTAGAAACCGCTGTTTTTGATCTTGTTCTTTTATATACCCCAAGTTCGACATCCTTGCACCTGGCTGCAAAAAGTAAAGCAAGCGGCAGCTCGGCGCAGCTTGATAACAATCTTATAAAGAGAGTGGCAAAATTACAGGAGGAGACGTCTTCCTCTAATCTTAAGTTAGCTGATATAGGCAGCTATACTGCTGCTGTTGTAAAACTCAAGGAGAGTTTTGATGCTGTCTTTGATGTGACTGATAAATCGATGCTTTCTCAAGCTATCGCTGATTTATATTTAGTCGCGGATGGTTTTAAGTTAATTCCTGGTATGCCTGCCGATGTGACAAACGCTATAGACTCAGCATTAAGCGACATTGAAAAAACGGCTGCTGCCATAAAGCAGGTAGGTGATGTGCAAGCGACGACGCAAGCTTTCGCGCAAGAGCTTAATTCTACGATTGCAAAAAATCTCTCAAAAGCTTCAAGTACTTATTTAGATTCCTTAGTTACAAAGGTGGGTGGCATCTCAGCTTTGCAAGATAAAATTGATTCAGATGCCTCTGCTAGATCTGGTCTTAAATCTATGTGCGAAAGCATGACAGGTCTTAAGAAAACAGCTAGTACTCTTACTGTTCCTGAACAATGCGGTGAGCTTGATTTCTCATAAGAATTTAGGGGAGGCTTAGCCCGGATCCGAATTTCTAGTTGTGTGCAGCGTTGCTTTGTCGTCGCGAAATCCTCATGTGCCAATATGTACACTGCGGTTTCACTCCTCCTCGCCTTGCCCCCAACCGAACTTCGAATCCTTTGAATTTATTGAAATTTCACTTCTCGGATTTAGATCTCTGTTAAGATAAACTCATGAGAAATGGCTACCCCTGGAATAAAGGGGCCCACAGCGAAGTGGGCTTTGTCTTTCAAAGAGAGCTTTTTGTCGATAAAGGCCCTAATAATTACTTGGCGGATCCTCGTATTTTCTGCTGAATCATCGCGAATAAACGGCTCAAGCTTTTCCTGCACTTCTTCAATGTCTTGTTTGAGTAATACCTCAACAGCAGCATAACGGACTCTCTCGTCATGCTCTTGTAAGAAGTGGGTAAGACGAGTCGGGTGATCTTTAGCTAAAGAGTAGTCTCTTAAATAGCAAAGGATGTCGAAATTTTTCTCAGTTTTACTCTGATCTAAAGCTACATCGTTGTAATCTAAGATTGCTTCCAAAACCTCAATAACTTCTTGATCGCTAGCTACCTCTTTGAGGCACTTAATGGGCCAGGCTATGCGGTCTGATTTTTTTAGGTGATCCTTGATAAGAGGGATCGCTTCAGCGCCAAAGCGAATAATCCCCTGAAGGGTGGATTCTTTTTCTCTTGTGTCGTTAATGCCATGCTCGAGGCTGAAGTCAAAGCGAGTCAAAAGAGCAGGTATCGCTATCTGGCAATCATCAATTTTCGAGAAAAATTCGATAGCTTGTACTCTATCTTCGCGAATAGCCTTTGGCTTTTTTACCAAAAGTGAATTCTTTTCAATAGCTTTTCTCAGTCGAGATGCCTTAAAATTTTTGTAAGCGGCGATTAGTCCCAAATCGTACCCTTAAATTCCAATATAGTTCGGGCTTAATCTTAAACGAACTTGGCGAGCGCTGTCCAGTTAAAGTAGCCTAGAGACAATCTTTGCGCTATTGTTGCTAAAACTAACTAAGAAAGCCTATTGCGGGTTTTAAGTTACATGCGAGAAATAAAAGAAAAGGGAAATTTATGTGCGGCATTATTGGATACATTGGCCCAAAACCCTGTCTTGATATTTTATATACTGGTCTTGAGAAGCTGGAATACAGAGGTTATGACTCGGCAGGTATCGCTACTGTATTTGATGGCAAGCTCCAGATGGCCAAGGCTGTCGGTAAGCTAGCGCAGCTAAAACCTCTGCTGACTGAGATGCCTAAGGAATCAACTATTGGGCTTGGGCATACCCGTTGGGCGACTCATGGCACTCCTTCCTATGACAACGCTCATCCCCATGAAAAGGAGGGCTTAGTCCTTGTTCACAACGGAATCATTGAAAACTACAAAGAGATCAAACTAAAATTACTTGAAGATGGCGCTTGCTTTCGCTCTGAGACCGACTCTGAAGTTATTGTGCATTTACTTGATGTCCCTGAGGAAAGGGGTTTGAGTCTTTTTGAGCGCATTTTACGGCTTATTCCCAAGTTAGAGGGAGCTTATGCGCTTGGTATTTTAGATTCTAATAAACCCGAAGGTTTTTATATTGTAAAACAGGGATCGCCGCTTGTGATTGGTGAGGGTGAGGGTGAGAACTTTTTCGCTTCTGATGCCTTAGCTTTAGTAAATCACACGAAGAAATTCTATTTTCTTGAAGATGCTGAAATCGCTTATTTAACTAAATCAGGTGTTGAGTTTTGGAATTTTTCTGGCGAGCGCATAACCAAAACACCTACAGTTTTAGACGTCAAAGAAGATGCAGCCTCTAAAGGGCACTACCATCACTATATGCTCAAAGAGATCTATGAACAGTCTGCGGTAATTTCCCAGTCCATAGGGCATAACTTTTCTGATGAAACAGCCAGCTCGCTTGCAAGAATCATTGCTAATTTAGATCTAGATAGGATGCAAAAGATTCACATTGTTGGTTGTGGCACCTCGTATTATGCAGGGCTTATGGGTAAATATATGTTAGAGCCCATGATTAAAAGACCTGTAGAAGTGGAGCTTGCTAGCGAGTTTCGCTATCGTGATCCCTATTTAGATAAAAACACCTTGTTAATTGCTATGACGCAATCGGGAGAAACAGCAGATACTCTTGCTTGTGTTAAGCATGCGAAAAAAGTTGGCTGCCAAGTGATGTCTATTTGTAATGTAGAGCATGCCTCTATTCCTAGATCATCGGATGTTTTTCTAAATATGAAGGCAGGGGCTGAGATTGGGGTTGCCTCTACCAAAGCATTTACTTCTATGGTGTTAAATCTCTATTTCTTTACCTTAGCTGTCGCCAAGAAGACTCGCGATTTTGAACCTTCTTTTTGGCAAGCTAAATACCGTTCTCTTAAGAAGTTTGTCTACGCTGTTGAACAAGCTTTGGCCTTAGACAGCGCGGTTGCAGAAGTTGCAAAATCTTACTTTCAAGAACGGCATTTTTTATTTTTAGGTCGTGGGCTTAGCTACCCGATTGCTTGCGAGGGAGCTTTGAAATTAAAAGAAATCTCTTATATCCACGCTGAAGGCTATGCTGGTGGGGAACTCAAGCATGGGCCTATTGCGCTTATAGACCGCTATATGCCAATTTTGGCTATTGTTCCGCATGACGGCCAGCACAGCAAAATGTTGTCCAATGTTGAGGAGTTAAAAGCGCGGGAAGGGCGCATTTTAGGTATTGGCAGCAAAGATGATTTGCGCTTAAAGGCCTTATGCGAGAATTATATTGCTTGTCCGCAAGTGGATGACCCTGTATTGCAAAGCGTTCTTTCCGTGATACCTTTGCAGCTTTTTGCTTACCACATGGCCCTTTTACGTGATACTGATGTGGATCAACCGCGCAATCTCGCTAAGTCGGTAACAGTGGAGTAGAGCTCCTGTGACAAATAACGCGTTAAAGATACTAAACCAAAATAGTGCATCGATCCTAGCAAGTTTGAACGAAGAGCAACGTGTCGCTTGTTTGCATGATCAGGGGCCACTCGTTATATTTGCTGGTGCAGGCAGCGGTAAAACGCGTGTTATCACCGCAAGGATTGCCCTGCTTTTAGAAAACGGTGTAAGGCCAAGTCAAATCTTGGCCATGACTTTTACCAATAAAGCGGCAAAAGAAATGAAAGAGCGTATTGCGGCTCTTTCTCTTTCTTCTTCATGGGTTCACGTAGGAACTTTTCATTCTTCTTGTGTGCGCTGGTTAAGAGAATTTGCTAGCCAACTTGGTTTTCGCAATGATTTTATCATTTATGATACCAAAGACTCGATAGCGGCACTTAAAAGCATCATTAAAAATGATTTTAATCTTAGTTTTGACAAGCATGTTGTTGCTGAATATGAACGAGCTATTCAGCAGGCCAAAACTTTATGCTTAACGCCACAAGATGTGCAAGCAAAGCCGCCAAGGTTTTTTCCAGAGTTTGGCGCTAAAATATACGAGCGGTATCAGCTTTATTTGCTGCAGTGCAATGCGATGGATTTTTCTGATCTTATGATGCATATGGTGCATCTTTTGCGGCAAAATGGGCAAATTAGATCGCTTTTGCAAGAACGCTATCGCTATATCCTTGTGGACGAGTATCAAGATACCAACCCAACGCAGTTTGCTCTTATTTCTCTTTTGACTAATAACGAAGGAAACATTTGTGTTGTCGGTGATGATGATCAGTCAATATATAGTTGGCGAGGAGCTGATCCATCGAATATTTTAACTTTCACTCAGCGCTATCAAAGCGCTCAAATGATTAAGTTAGAGCAAAATTATCGTTGCAGTGGCACGATCATTAAAGCGGCTAATGCACTCATTCAAAACAACAAATATCGGGCAGAAAAAAAGCTCTGGACACAAAATGAAGCTGGCGAGCCGCTTCATTTTCAGCTTTGTTATGATGGTGAACTAGAAGCATCAGCCATTGTTGATCTGCTCTTAAAAGAGCGCCAGGAATACCCCTTTTTCAACACAGCTATTTTTTATCGTACCAATGCCCAATCGCGAGCGATTGAAGACAACTTAAGGCGGGCGCAGGTTCCTTATCGAATCTATGGTTCCCTCAGATTTTATGATAGAGCAGAAATCAAGGATATGATTGCCTATCTGCGCGTGATTCTCAACACCTCTGATGATATGGCTTTTAGCCGAATCGTCAATGTGCCGCCTAGGGGCATTGGGGCGAAGGGGCTTGAGGATATAGAGATGGCAGCGAGGAGTCAAAATATTTCGCTTTTACAAGCTTGTGAGGGCTTAGCGAAAGAATCTTCTCGCGGGGGAAAAAAGTTTCAAGCGTTAGTCTCTTCGTTTCATGAGTTGGTTAAAGACCTGCAGCAGGTGCGTTTAGAGTCACTTTTACCTTCTCTCTTGCAAAAGTTAGACTATAAACAATACCTAGTAGAGAAATTTCCCTCTCAAGCAGAAGAGAAGCTAGCTAACATTCATGAGCTTGGGGCTGCTATTTCTGAATGGAGTGGTAAACATCCAGGGGCCGGGCTTTCAGAGTGGCTTTTAGAATCAGCGCTAGGCGGTAGTGAGGAAGAGGGGCAAGATGGTGTGAGCCTTATGACCCTTCACTCAGCTAAAGGCCTTGAGTTTGATCGAGTTTACATTGCTGGCGTTGAAGATGGTTTACTTCCGCATAGAAATAGTGTTAAAAATCCAGAGAACTTAGAAGAAGAGCGCAGGCTTTTTTATGTTGGTATGACACGTGCCAAACAGAAGTTGTCTCTTCTTTGTGCTAGAAAAAGACGAGTCTACAATCAATGGATGACCAACCCTGTTTCCCGTTTTTTGCGCGAGTTGCCTGCTGGCATGATTAGGGAATTAAGCTCAAGTTCTGTTTCGATGTCCTCAGCGATAAAAATAAAGGCTGGTTCTTTGGTTTCGCATCCAACCTTTGGTAAAGGTGTAGTAGAAGAGGTTGGTGAGGAATTTGGCGCAATTAAAGCAGTCGTTGATTTCAAAGACTTCGGACAAAGAAAAATTACGGCATCTCACTTAAAAACGATATCCGGTATGGATTAGGAGGAAGTTATGAGTCTTTTAGCAGGAAAAAAAGGATTAGTGATGGGGATTGCAAACAATCGCTCGATCGCTGCCGCTATAAGTACAAGCTGCCATGAGCAAGGCGCCAAGATGGCTTTTTCCCACTTGCCAGATGAAAGAGGCAAGATGGCTGAGCGCTTGCTGCGCGTTGTTGAAGGGTTTAATCCGTTGCTTGTTGCTCCATGCGACGTCAATAAGGATGAAGATTTAGATAGGTTTTTTGCTGAGGTCGAGGCAAAAGTAGGCAAGCTTGATTTTTTTGTCCATTCGATTGCTTTTGTTTCTGCCGAGGAGATAAAAAAACCGACCCTAGACGTCACTCGCGCCGGTTTTTTGACTGCTCTTGAGAGCAGCGCTTATAGTTTGATTGCTACCACTCAGCGTGCCGCTAAGATCTTAAATCCTAACTCTTCGGTATTGACTCTTACTTACCTTGGCGGTGAGAAAGTAGTTGCTGGCTATAACCTTATGGGAGTAGCAAAAGCAGCTCTTGATGCGTCTGTGAAGTATTTGGCCTTTGATCTTGGCGAAAAAGGGATCCGTGTCAACGCCATCAGCGCTGGTCCAATCAAGACACTGGCAGCATCAGCAGTTGGTGATTTTAGGGATATGCTTAATATGAATGCTGGCATTGCTCCTTTGGGCCGTAATGTGAGTGTTGAAGAGGTGGCAAAGAGCGCTCTTTTCTTACTTAGCGATCTAAGCAGTGGCGTCACCGGTGAAATCATGCATGTTGATGGCGGATATAGCATCATGGGTAGTCCTGGTAGAGCCTTTGAAAAATGGGGGTTTAAACCAAGAGATGCAGGATCAGATGCTAACTAATAAAGAGCGTATTGTTTATTTAGCCTCGCCAGCGCAGGCGATAGCTCCTTTAGAGCATCTTCTTAGTTTGCCTGAGTATGAAGTAGTAGCGGTTGTGAGTCAGCCTGCAAAATTTATCGGGCGTGGCCGTGATAAAGAACCTGAAGATCCTCCTGTGGCCCGTTTTGCTAAAGAACAGGGTCTATTAACGCTACAGCCAGCAAGCCCTAATACCCAGGCGTTTCTCGAGCAGCTGCGCGAGTTAGCGCCAAATGTTATGGTTACTTGTGCCTATGGTAAGATTTTAAGTGAAGAATTTTTATCTTGCGCTAAGAGGGCTGTTATCAATATTCATCCCTCAGATCTTCCGCAGTTTCGAGGGGCTACGCCGGTGCAACAGAGTCTGTTAGCTGGCCACCTGCAAACCACCGTTTGCGTGCTTTTTACGGTGAGAGAGTTAGATGCTGGTAACATTATAGTCAAAGAAGAGTTTGCTATCGGTGCGCATGAGACAGCACAGGATTTGCAGCAGCGTCTTTTTGCCAGTTCAGGGAAATTATTGAGCAAAGCATTGTCAATGCTCAAAGATGCGCATTTTTCTGGCACGGCTCAAGACTTAAGCAAGTTAAGCTTTTGTAAAAAGATCCAAAAAGAAGATGGTCAGATCTTATGGCAAGAGCAAGCTGAGGCTATTTATAATAAATTTCGCGCTTTTTGTCCTTGGCCAGGTTCTTACTCCTTTTTGCAGGGAAAGCGGGTCTTATTTGCAAGTATCAGACCTGTTGTTTGTGACGCCTTATCGCTGGCACCAGGCGGCTTTGTTTTACGCAAAGAAGCTGGCGAGAGCTTTCTTGTTGTGGCCACTGGTGAAGGCTTTCTCAGGGTCGATAGACTAAAGGTTGAAGGATCAAAATCAGATCGAGTGGTTGATTTTTGGAATCGATTGAAAAATAGCGAAGAAAAACTTTTTAGCACAAATCTTGAGAAATGATAGATGATGGAAGCAGTAGATATTAAAGAACTGACAGTGGAAAATTATGAAGGCTCATGCTTGACGTTTGGCGATAGGCAGGCTGGAATTAGTCATGTCTATTCGCCAGGAAATAGCAGGTTTTACTATCATGTCTATTGTGTCGATCGCAAGAGTTTAACCGATATATTTTCTGTGGAATATGAATTTCTAACCGATGCCTTAGAAACAGTAAATAGCGAGTTCGCTGGGTGGGAGAGACAAGAATATGAAGCAAAAAGTTTATGCTCTACTTGTAAAAAGTAGCTTTCTGTTCTTTTCTTTTAGCTTTGTTCTTGAGGCAACTTGTAGCATCAAGCCTCTTTCATCTTTAACCAAAACGTTGCAAGAGAAAGTAGGCAGACTAAAAAAAGAGCTTGAGCAACAAAATGCTCGCAAGCTCGCAGAGCTTTTTCATGAGCGAAAAGGCGACATTCATCTCAATCTTAAAGCTTCTTTTACGAAACAAAAAGAGGTGTTAGGGGAGCCCTTTGCTGTTGCTATCCAGCACATCTTTGCAATTGACGGTGAAAAGACAAGCTTAGATTGCAGTGCTTATAAGATCTATCCACACTATGGTTATAGCCAGCAGTTATTATTACTCTTTAGTATCAATGGAAAAACAGAGTCGGGACAAGTTCTTATGACTCTGGTTCCTACTAAAGATGACTGGCGTGTTGGTTATTATTATTTTCAACGAACAACTCACCTACAAAAAAGTGCTGAGAGTTGGTTTTTGCAAGCAAGGAGCTGGCAAAAAAGCGGTGATGAGCTTTTAGGATCATTGGCCTATCAATTAGCGCTTCTATTAACGCTAGACACTCCTCATTTTGTGGCAAAAGAACATGAGACAATGATAAAAGAGCAAAGTTTAGCTTTGCTCCAAGAAAAATGGCTTGCCCATCTACAAGCTGATCTTGGCCCTACTCTCACCGCTTTTTCAGCCCTTATGGTTAAAGATGGGATTGGACTTGGTTTAAAGCTTGCAGTTGGTCAACAAGAATACCACACTCTTGATGGAGCAAAAGCTTGCCAAGAGCTTTTTGCTCGCAATAAAGAGAAAGTGTGGTTTAAGCAGATTAAGGGCCTATCTTGCAGCTTTTTTCTCAAAGAGAGCCAGATGCAAGGAGCAAAGGTTCATTTTATCGCTCTTAAATAGCAATCGTAGAAAGAAAAGTTTTGGTTTCCTATTTAACGCCAGATCCCCAAAGTGTAAAGCTTGTTGCCGTTTCTGATATCCACATCATTACTCAAGATGACGATAGGGCTAAAGCTTTAAGAGAGCTTCTAAAGCAGACTCGCGCTTCTTACCGCCTAGAGTACTTAGTGCTATTAGGTGATATTTTTGATTTTTATTTTGGCCGAGGATCTTACTTTGAGGATAAATTTCAGGCTATTAAAGAAGATATAGCTCTGATTGCTCAAATGGGCACAAAGGTTATTTACCTGCAAGGAAATCACGAATTTGGTCTTGAGCATGCCTCTTGGCCGGGCGTTGAATTTGTCACAGATAAGACCTATGTTGCTAAGTTGCAAGACGGCAGAGAAATAGCTCTGACACATGGTGATCTTCTCTTTGAATCTGGCCATTATAAAACCTATTTAAAGCTTGTACGCTCTCAGGTTTTTATTTTCTTGGTTTCTTTGCTGCCTCAAGGCTGGTTAGATCGGCTTTGTCTTGCTGTTTCTAAGGCCTCCCGCAAGAAAAATTCTTATAGACGATTAGCTCATAGGCTTATTTTGACCAAAGCGCTTTTATGGCAGCAGAGCACTGGTTGTCGTTGGGCCATCATGGGTCATTTTCATGTTGCTTATAATTATTTGCCGCCTGGCAAAAAGACGCAGCTTTTATGCATGGATGAATGGCAAAAACCCAATGCTCTGCTTTTAGCTCAGGATTTCTATCGATTATACTGGCGGGATGGAAAAGAGCCCACGTTCAAGCGGCTTTTGACCTTGACCAAATAACGCAGCTATCTTAGGTGAAGCTAAATTCTCTTGCCACTGACTTAGCATATTTAAAGCATCAATGGGGCGCATGCGATCGATGCGTAGCCCTTTGATCTTCGAGATGAGTTCACTTTCTGCAGCTAAGAAGCTGCTGTCAGCTGCTGCTTTGGTCGGCGGTGCTTCTTGATTTGTTAGTACTTGCCCCTGGGCTAAAAAGTCTTTCGCAGTGTGAATGACAGCTTGGGGTATACCAGCTAACTGCGCGACTTCAATACCAAAGGAGTTAGCGCTAGCCCCAGGAATAAGCTTGTGGGTGAAGTCGATTTTACCGTTTGCTTCTTTGACTTCAGTTTGCATGATGGCAATAGGCCCTAGTTTTTGGCAAAGAGGTACTAGCTCATGATAGTGCGTCGCAAACAGGGTGTAGGCGCCAATTTTTTGGTGCAGCTCAGAAATAATAGCAAAGGCGATGGCTAAACCGTCTTGAGTAGAGGTGCCGCGTCCTACCTCATCTAAGATGATAAGGCTTTGTTTTGTAGCTTTGCGTAAAATGCTGGCTGCCTCAGTCATCTCGACCATGAACGTAGAGAGGCCAGAAGAGAGATCATCGCTTGAGCCTACGCGGGTAAAGACTTGATCAAAAAGCGGCATCTTGGCGCTTTTAGCCGGTATATCAGAGCCAATTTGATGCAAGATAGCATTTATTGCACAAAGGCGCATGGTAGTGCTTTTGCCAGCCATGTTCGGGCCAGTAATAAGCATCTGTTTTGCATCTTGGCGCAAGTAGATGTCGTTGGCTGTAAAATGATCTAAGCCGACAAACTGTTCAACGACAGCATGTCTTGCTGCAGCAAGCGCCAACGTGCCATCTGCTGATAGAGTGGGTGTCGCATAATTTGACTTAAGTGAAAGCCAAGCCAAACCTTGTAAAAGATCTATTTCGGCGATTTGATCGCAAACTTTGATAACATCTGTTTGGTATTGACGAAGCTCCACCAAGAGACGAGCAAAAAGGCAGCTTTCTTGCTCTATTGCTTTGTCGAGGCCAGCACTCAAGGCTTCATCGAGTTCTCGTAATTTGACAGTGACAAAGCGTTCACCTCCTACCATAGTTTGCTTGCGGACAAAGGACTCTGGGATTTTCCCCAAATTGGTTTTGGTTACTTCAATTACTAAACCAAAAGTTTTGTGACCTTTGATCTTAAGGCTTTGAATGCCAGTCTCTTGTTTGAGCTGTTCTAAATAAGCATCCACCTTAGCTTGGCCGTTTTGCGAAAAACTCAAATGCTGAGCAAGATCTGGGCAGTAAGAGGTCTGGAAGACTTCGTTGCCCCGACCTAAAACCCCTGGCTGTGCCAGGAGACTTTGCGCTAAAGCTTTGTGTACTTTCTGTGTCTCTTCTAACTTGTGTGCCAATCTTTTAAGTAGCGGCTCGTTTTCTGAAGCTAAGAGTGTCCAAAGCTCGAGGCAGGAGGCAAGAGAATCTCTTAGTCTGGCTAGCTCTATTGGATTAACACGGCCCGTTATGATACGGCTAAAAATTCTTTCAATGTCACCTATGCTTTTTAACTTAGTGCGCACATTACTATGAAAACCTGCCCCAGCATTTTTAAATACGCCAACTCCTTTTTGTCTTTGCACGATATCTTGATGGCGATAGAAAGGCTGAGTTAATGACCAGCGTAAAAGCCTTGCGCCGCTTGCTGTCAGCGTATGATTAATCACGCGAAATAGACTGCCTTCAGTCTGTCTACTGCGTGAGGTGGTAAAAATTTCTAAATCTCGAATAGCAGTGTCATCTAGTGCCATGCGGCTTGGTTCTTTGAGCTCCTTGACAGTTAAAAAAAGATCAAGTGGCACTTTTAAGAACTCAAGATAGGAAAAAAGTGAAGCGACAAGCTTTGCGCCAGCTCCATAAGTATGACGAAAATTCTCGACAGCATTGAGTCCTAGAGCGCAGCCTAGTATCTCGTCTTGGCTATTCTTGTCGCGTAAAATCGCTTCCGGCAGGTCGGAGAAAACAACTTTTTCCCGATGAAGATAGCTTGCCACAGCATTTTTAATAACTTGATCAGAAAACTTACGGCGCAAAATTTCTTTCGCCCCCGTTTTCTCAAGCCATTCTCTAATTTCATCATAAGAGTGCAGGCGGCCAAGTCTCAGCTCGCCTGTTGAAATATCGCAGAGTAGGAGAAAAAGCTCTTTGTTTTCAGGCTCTTCATAAACAGCTAATAGGTAATTAGGGCGATCAGGCTCTAAGGCTTCTAAGGTATCAATACAACCTGGGCTAAATCTTTTAACAATCTCTCTTTTAACAAGGCCTTTGGCTTGATCAGCTTTTTCGACCTGATCAGCGATAGCTACTTTGTAACCCATTTTTAACAGCTTTAGCCAGTAGGAGTCGGCGCTATGATGAGGCACGCCGCAGAAAGCTACCTTCGTATTATCGCCTTTTTCTCGGCTTGTAAGAACGATTTCAAGCTTTGGTGCTACTTCTTCAGCATCCTCGGCAAAAATCTCAAAAAAATCCCCCATGCGGAAAAACAGAATCTCGTCTTGACAGCTGTTCTTTAAATCATAGTATTGTCGCATCATAGGGCTAATTTTGATGTCTTTATTAGATTGAGCTTTCATATGCCTGCCTTGTTACTTCTGGAAAGTTCTGCCATCACCGATAACTAAAAACCTAGGGGAGCTTGCCTTTAGACTTGTAGCAATTTTTTGGATAGTAGAGCCACTAGTAATTACATCATCGATGATAAGCGTCCGTTTGAGACCTGGTTTAGGTGCAGACAGCTGGATAAGAGGTCGAATTTTTTTTCTTGATTGCTTAAATATCTGCCAATAGAGGCGGCTTGAAGCAAAAACCAAAGGCTTTTGACAAACCCTGGCGAGCTCTCTTGCTAAAAAAAAGGCTAGGTCAAAGCGGCCACATAATCGGGAGTAAAAGCTTGAAGGGGCAGGCATGATTTCTTGGCACCAGGTAAGTTCTGCCATGGCCTTTGGTCTTTTAAGAATAGTTGTTAGTAAAAACCTCGCAGCGTTTTCGTTGCCATGAAGTTTGGACGCTAAAATAAGGCCTCGCAGCGTCTTTTCATAGCGATAAATTGTAGTGCCTGGTCCTTGTTGCTTGGCTGGTTTTAGCAGCAAAAAGCAAGGAGAGCACAAAATAAGTTTTTCTGTTAGTAGTAACTGCGCGTGGCAAACCACACAGCGGCCCATCATAAACTCTTTAGTGAAGAAAATTTCCGTTATGTCGATTTAGCGGTTTTATGTAACATACTTTTTTTGCATAAAGTCGCGAAGCGACATCCTATTCTTTCATAACAAAGGAGAATCTTACGATGTCTTTTGATCTCATGAAAATTTTTGACTTTAACGACTTGCGGCAAAAAAGTGTGCTTATAAGCGGCGCTTCCTCAGGCATTGGCTATGAGTTAGCTTTGTTACTGCGGCCCTTAGTAGCTAAGCTTTATGTGACAGCTCGTCGTAAGGAAAACCTAACTAGACTTTGTCAAGAAGGTTATCAGGAAAAAGTCATACCCCTAGCTGGTGATATTAGACAGCCATTATTTTTGCAGCATCTGGCGCAAGAAGGCGCTTTAGATGTTGATATCTTGATCAATAATGCTGGTCTTGCGAAAGGTTTAGCCAACACTTGGGAAGCCGATATGAGGCATTGGGAGGAAATGATCGATACCAACATTAAGGCGGCTTTTTTGTTAACTAAGAGCGTTGTCCCTTATATGCTAAAACGCCAGCAAGGTCATATTGTTCATCTTACTTCTGTTGCCTCGCATGTAGCTTATGCTAAAGGCGGCGTATATTGTGCGACCAAGCATGCCCTCTTAGCATTTTCTAAATCTTTGCGTTCAGAGCTATGTGCGCACAATATTCGAGTTACTAATATTTCTCCTGGGATGACTGAGACAGAGTTTTCTTTGGTACGTTTTGATGGCGATGCAAAGAAAGCCGATGCCGTCTACGATGGTCTAAGGCCGCTTAGTGGTCTTGATGTTGCCAGACAGATTCTTTTTTGTCTCTTGCAGCAAGATCATGTCAATATTGATGAAATCTACCTCACTCCTTTAGCGCAAGGGGAAGTGGGTAAGGTTCACCGTAATTCTTAGAATGTTTTACAGTCGATGACAAATCGGTAGCGAACATCGCTTTTTAGCATACGTTCGTAGGCTTCATTGATTTGTGAGGCTTTTATCAGCTCAATGTCGGAGACAATCTGGTGTTTGGCACAGTGATTTAGCATTTCTTGTGTCTCTTTGATGCCGCCAATAAGAGAACCTAAAATACGCCGTCTTTTTAAAATCAGGCTAAAAGCTTCCAAGTCATGGGGGTGCTCTGGAGCGCCGACTAAAATTAGGGTGCCATCTCTTTTTAGGCTGTGGGATAGGCTTGTGATATCATGCTTATTTGCTACGGTATCTAAAATATAATCAAAGGAATTTGTTACAGTTGCCATTTGTGCTTTATCTGTTGCATTGATAAAGTGCGCAGCGCCTAACCTTTTCGCATCCTCTTTCTTGCGCTCAGATTGACTGATAACGGTGACTTCTGCACCAAAGGAAGCGCCGATTTTGACAGCCATGTGGCCAAGACCACCAAGGCCAACAACGGCAAGCCTATCTCCCTTTTTTAGGCCAACATGAGCTAAGGGTGAATAAGTGGTGATTCCAGCACAAAGAAGCGGTGCAACAGCGGCAAGATTTTTAGTGTCAGGAAGATGAAGCACATAGGCTTCGTCTACCACAATGCTTGAGGAATAGCCGCCATAGGTAGGCGCTGGCCAGTCAGTTTTTTTACTATTGTAAGTGCCGATGAAGTCTTCTTCGCAATACTGTTCTAAATGCAAGGTGCAGCTGGCACAAGAGCGGCAAGAGTCAACCATACAGCCAACACCAGCGTAGTCACCAGGTTTGAATTTTTTAACTTTGTCTCCTACTGAAGTGACGATGCCAACAATTTCATGTCCAGGTACAACCGGATAAATCGCCCCGCCCCATTCATTGCGGACGGTATGAATATCAGAGTGGCAGATACCACAGTAGTGTATTTCGATAGCGACATCATAAGCACCTGGCTCTTTGCGATCAATATGATGAGGAGCAAGAGGTTTATCAGCCGCAAGTGCGGCATAGGCTTTTACTAGCATTTCAAGGTCTCCATATTGCGATTTCTAGACAAGCTAATCTAACAAGATCTGAATATTTTTTTATGCTTATCTTGCGACATGCTTTGAGCATATTGCAAAGAGGCTCTCTGCATCAGTCTTTTTTGCCTTGAGCAAAAAGCAGAACAGCATCGATAGCTTGCTGCCAACCTTTGATCATTTGTTTGCAAGCGTCTTGGTGTTTCAAATCAGGAGAGAAAGTTTGCTCAATGCGACTGATACCCGCTAATTCGGCAAGGGAACCAAAGATGCCCGCGCCAAGACCAGCAAAGATAGCAGCGCCGTAAGAAGTGGTTTCGATAATTTGAGGCCTTTGCACTTCTTTGCCAAGTAAGTTTGCTTGGATTTGCAGCAAAAGGTTATTAGCCACAGCGCCACCATCAACTCGCAGGGCCTTAAGCGGTAGCTTTGTTTCAAGTTCTGCTGTCTTCACAAGGTCATAGACTTGAAAGGCCATAGCTTCAAGGGCGGCGCGTATAAGTTGTCCTTTGCTTGTATCTCTGCTTAGACCTAAGAATGCGCCGCGGGCGTTAGGATTCCAATAAGGCGCTCCTAGGCCAGCAAGAGCTGGCACAAAATAAATAAAAGGTGCTGCTGTTTCTTTGGCTGCCAGCTCTTCACTTTCACTAGCATTTTTAACCAGTAGGAGTTGATCTCTTAAGAACTGAATAGATGCCCCTGCTATAAAGGCGCTTCCTTCAAGAGCGTAAGATAGCTTGTTATCTATCGACCAAGCTACTGTTGTGAGCATTCCTTTTTGCGAGTAGCGCAGCTGCTGGCCGTTTTGGATCAAAAGAAAAGAGCCAGTGCCGTAAGTGCATTTTGCCAGGCCCGGTTCATAGCAGCCTTGACCAGCTAAAGCAGCTTGTTGATCGCCAAGCATAGCTTGGATAGGGATGCCGTCAGGTAAAAAGCCAATTCCCTTTGTTTGGCCAAAGTTATCGACGCTATTTTTAATTTCAGGGAGACAGTCTTGATTGGGTAGCCCAAAAACACGCAATAATTCTTGATCCCAAGCACCTTTTTTTAGATCCATTAGCAAAGTGCGCGAGGCGTTGCTTGGTTCAGTATAAATAGCTTCACCTTTGGTGAGCTTAGCTAAGAGGTAGCAGTCTATCGTTGATAAAATAACGTTGCCCTTAGTAATTTCTTTTGCCAAGGCGTCATCGTTCTCAAGCAGCCATTTTATTTTTGTGCCGCTAAAGTAAGGATCAATGAGTAGGCCTGTTTTTTCCTTAATAAGGGGAGCAAGATTTTCTGCATTTAGCTGCTTACAAATGTCTGTTGAGCGCTTGTCTTGCCAGACAATAGCCTTCCTCTTTGGTTTGAGCGTTTTTCTTGCAAAGACAGCTAGAGTTTCGCGCTGGTTAGTAATGCCAATGGCAGCTATTTTATTTGGTGAGAAATTTTTATCTTGGTCTTTTGCTTGCTTGAGAGCTAACTTCGCTGCCTTTTCAAACGAGGCCCAGATCTGTTCTAAATCATGTTCAACATAGCCTTTTTGCGGGTAGTGCTGAGTAAACTCGCAATTGGCTTTGCCAATAACCACAATATCTTTGTTGCAGGATAAGATAAGGACTGTTGTTCCTGTGGTACCTTGATCAATAGCAAAAAGGTATGCGTTTTTTGGCATGAACACTCCTAGCAGCGTAAAATTTCTGACTAGGATTGATTTTGTCGTCGTTTGAGGAATGAGTCGATAAAAAAATGCTTACTGCCCTGGATTTCATTCCTGTTAGGAAATCTATCAGGCTGTTCGTAAGGTTAAGCTATTTCTACAGGTGAGCCTTGCCAGAGGGTTTCTAAGTTGTAGTAGTCGCGTATATCGTTTTGAAAGACATGGACTAATAAGCTGCCATAATCCATCAAAATCCATTGTCCTGTTTGGCGGCCTTCGACGGCAGCAGGCAGGATGTCTAGCTTGCGGGCTTCACTTTCAATAGCTTCGCTAATGGCGCGTGCTTGCCGATCAGAAGCAGCAGAACAGATGAGTTGAAAATCACATAGATCTGATTTGCCTTTTACTTCAAAAAGCAGCACACGACTTGCCTTCATGTCTTTTGCTGCCATGTAGGCTA
>CALBMD010000027.1 GCA_937896265.1 uncultured Pseudomonadota bacterium | reverse complement strand
TGCTTCTTATCTTCACTATTTTCCATGAACTTTATCTCTAAACTATTTCGCACTAATTCACGCTCATTTTCAGTCAAGTCTTCATGTGCTTCTAAAACAATCTCGCTTCCTGTAAATCTCACCCTATTCACTTCAAGCCCTTCAAAATCATACTCCAACAGATAACGTTTATCTGGATTTTCTAAATCACGTAATTCTCCATCTCCAGAGACACGAGTCAACTCCGCATCATTAGGTGAAATTTCACGAGAAATTTGAACTAGAATAGTCTTATCAACTTCAGAATCAGGAATCATTTCAGATAGAAATTCTTTTTTTATCCCTATCCGCTTAAGCGGCTCATCTGGTAAGTTAATAAATATTCCTTTAAATACTGTAGGATCTGCTTCATCCTTTTTAGGAACCCGTTCCACTTCTAATTCTTCAACTGTCTTTTTTAATTTTTTAAAATCTGGTCTATCTTCAAGAGATTCTATGGAATTTAAGTTTGAAATCCTAGAAATTTTACCATCTTCAACTTTAATAGAGCCACTTGAAGCTAATAGTTCAAGATCGAGATATTTTTTTAATGAAGAAAGCGTATATGGAGAGCGTACAAAAAACAAAGTACCATCTTTTAAGAATATGAACTGAAACGTTCCAGGACGGATTGCATATTTAAAAGTAGCATCAAATGGAACAAAATCCTCTACCTCGATCAGCTGCAAAAATTCGCTGTAGGGGTTAGCAGCTCCCTTATCCAAATTCAATGTTCTAACTTTGTTTAAGTCTTTTGCTTTAACCCAAACAGACTCAGTACGTATCAATTTATTTGAACTGTCGTAATCCTCAACTAGCACCTCATAATTCTGCATATCCGAAAATTTAGGCGTATTGTTGCAATTATTAAGAATTAATATTGAAAACAGGAGTAATTTTGTCAAAATGAACCTCTTTTCTACCTTTCGGTGAACTGACGCACTTACTTTAAAAGATAGTACTAACCCCTTAAACAACAGCTACTTAACCAAAACCTTTACTCAAAAATCTAAATATGCCATAATCCGCCTAAAATTTAGGAGATACAAAAGGTCATGATTAGAAAAGTGGTAAAAGCTGTATTAGCAATTTCTTTAATAGGAATAGTAGGTTGCATCACTCTACCTCTGAGCAAAGAGGAAAAATACGACATTCTATTGACGAATAAAAAAGTGCCTTTAGACCAGATCAGCACAATGATTAAGGCGGGGTGCAAAGATAGAGATTGGATCTGCACAGATAAAGAACCGGGTAAAATCGAGGCCTTATTGAACAATCGTGGTCATATCGTGAGGCTTAATATTCTCTATAATGCTGATGCTCTGACCTTTATTTATATCTCAAGTAAAAACATGAAAGAAGATGGCTCTAGCATTCATAGAAAGTACTACAATTGGCTAGACAACCTAGTCTCATCAATCCAAGAGCGTATTAACAAAGCAAATCTTTAGTCCCATAGCAGGGGATATTGGCAATCAAGCAGTTTTCAATACCGCCGAGACCGCCTTCAAACTATCTACTAGCTTTTTAATTATGGTAAGTTATTGAGTGGTTGGCTGAAAGCCATTGAAATGCCTCTCTACTTTTGATAGCCTTTTTCCTCCAATTAACTGCACAAGAAAGGATTATTGAATGCAGCGTTTACTGTGGATGACAATGATTTCAGCAACAATGATGTTTGGTGCTGTCGCTCAGGCAGATTTAGAGTCCGATTTTAATGATGCTGTAGGGTATATCAGTTCTTTAACCGACCAAGAAAGCAGAGAACCTGTAGCAAAGGCTAAAGGCAAGGTTACTCAGGAGAATCAGCTGAATCTTTATGCTTGGTACAAACAAGCGAAAGACGGAGACGCACAAGATTCTAACGCTCCCTCACTTAAAAAAGATGGAAAAAACTATTTTAAAAAATTAGCCATGTTTAATGCATGGAAAGGATGCAAGGGCAAGACAAAAGACTTTGCAATGAAAGAATATATTGCCTTAAAGAATTCGATTGAAGCATTAATTGAAGCCAACAAATCATAGAACTGGCTAAGCTGCAAGGAAGAGCAGTAGATTGCCCCGCTCTTCCTTACAAAAACTCTACACCAAGTTATCCCAATCGTACTTTTCTGTCTCAAAAGTAAAATCAGCAATTTCCTTCAATAATTCATCAGGGTTGTTATCTACCTGACGCAGAGTGTTCTCAATCCTCTCATTAGCTTGATGGCCAAATACTCTAGCAATCTGAATCTCGCGTAGAGCCGCCTCTGAGCCTTTATTTTCAATCGCTTGACTCACACGACTAAGCACACAGCACAGAGAATAAATATCAATAATCACCGTGGCCAAGCGCGCGCATGCAAACTGCTTATCAACAATGCTCTTACCGTGACGACGCAAGAGCTTATCTACAAGCGCTGTTACTGTCCGCGTCTGCCCTTCAACAATCACTTGCTGCTCTGCCAGCAATGGGTGTACTCGTGTCATCTTCGTACCGCTACCATAGCCCACAGTATTGGTTAGCATACGTTTGGAATAAGTGGCCAAAATACCAAATCCCTTAATCGGCTCGTTAAACACCGAAGCTGGGTTTTTAATAATATTGCCGATATCCTTCAATACTGTCGCCGCAGTGCTCATTGCTGTCAAAGCCACAAACAGCTTTAAGATCTCATTAGCGCCCTCAAAAATTCGATTAATTCTAGCATCGCGCAACATCTGCTCGTAAGGGTATTCCTTCATATAACCGTTACCAGCAGCTACCTGCAAGGCCTCATCCGCCGTGCGCCATAACGCTTCACTAGCAACAATCTTAGAAATAGCAGCTTCAATTGCGTAATCTTTAGAACCTCGGTCAATGATCCCAGACACCATATTCACTACAGATTCAGTTACATAGCAGTCAATGGTCATCTGCCCCATTTTTTGCTTAATTAAACCAAACTCACTGAGCGATTTATTAAATTGCTTGCGCAACTTTGCCTGTTTAGCCGTTAAAGAAATCAATGTCTTCATTGATCCAACACAGCCGCCGCCCAAACCAGTACGGCCAGAATTCAAAATATTCATGGCGATTTTGAATCCCTTACCCTCTTCGCCCAAAAGATGCTCTTGCGTCAACCGCACGTTATTAAAGCTTACTGTCGTCGTTGAGCTAGCTCTTATCCCCATCTTATTTTCATGGGCGCCTGTAGTAACGCCAGGCATATCGCGAGTGACAATAAAAGCACTCATCTTACCATGCTCACCCTTGGTAGCGGCAAATACTGTGAAGAAGTCGGCAATACCACCATTAGTAATCCAAATCTTCTCACCGGTAAGAATCCAATGATCTCCTACCTGCTCTGCTTTTGTCTTAATAGATGCCGCATCTGATCCAGCCCCTGCTTCTGTCAAGCAAAATGCCGCCAGCATCTCGCCTGAGCAAAGCTTTGGCAAATACTTTTCCTTTTGCTCCTTGCTGCCATAGAGCAGTAGCCCCTTCATCCCGATACTCAAGTGCGCGCCAACGGTCAGTGCACAGGAGGCATCATGGCGCACCATCTGTTGCAATGTACGTGAATAACCGGTTGTCGAGAGACCCATACCGCCAAACTCTTCTGGGATAATCAAGCCAAAAAGACCAAACTCTTTCATCTGCTCGATAATTTCCTGCGGCAACTCACCTGCTACGTCCCATTTCGGAAACTCATCTTTCTTGTCACCTAAAAACCCATCAACGGCCTCTACTACGCCCTTGAGCGTTTGCACCTCGCTAGGCCTTACCTCTGGATAAGGAAAAATCAAATTTTCGGCGATACGCCCTACGCAAAGACTGGAGACAAAACTCTCATTTGGATCAAATTCTGTAGTCATAGGTACTCTCCTGGCATATTTCACGTCATGTGCCATAATTAGAACATGAAACCATCCAAAAGACCGAATTATTTTTTAGCGCCATCATGGCGACGTGCGAACGCTTATCTTACAGATACAGGATGTTATATCGCCTTAATCATAGGCTTGAGCATCCCAGCTGAGGTTCCAAAAGAGACTGTTTTTGTTTGTATTACAAAGGTCTATTTGAGCGAGCCATACCTGATACCTTATCGCTTACTTAGCATCATTCTTATGCTT
The DNA here is from genome assembly GCA_937896265.1 of uncultured Pseudomonadota bacterium. Classification (GTDB taxonomy): domain Bacteria; phylum Bdellovibrionota_B; class Oligoflexia; order Oligoflexales; family Bog-1112; genus CALBMD01. The sequence continues at coordinate 335 of CALBMD010000027.1, read as the reverse complement.
GCCCCGCTAGCCTTTGCTATCCTACTTAGCACCCTGAGCGCCACTCCTGGCCAAATGCTATATGGAATTTTAACGAAAGACGAGAATGGACGCTCACTCAGCTTGACCCAAGCATTAGTCAAAGGCTACGGCGGTTGTCTATCTCTTTTTCTTGGAGCCTGTCCGCTTATTACAGGTGGGTGGTCTGTTAAGGGTCAAAACCTAATAGACCGGTTGGCGGGCACTTATGTCGTACAAAAAAGAACATCTGCTGCAAACGAGCCTCGCCAGTTTATCAGCGGTGTGATGCTAGCCTGCTTCATAGTCCCTGCCATCCTCGCTAGCCGTCACTATCT
>CALBMD010000026.1 GCA_937896265.1 uncultured Pseudomonadota bacterium | reverse complement strand
TCTTCCTCTGCTTTCTGCAGATCCAAAAGCTAGTGCAAGCGAATTTTCTAGCTGGCGCCCTCTTGTCATTTTATTAGCAGTGGGCACTATTTTTGTCGCTGGTCGTTATCTTATTAATCCATTATTTCGTTTTATCGCAGACGCTAAGCTGCAAGAATTATTCACCACAGCGGCTTTAGGGCTTGTGACATTTGTTGCTGCTTTGATGTCGTTGGTAGACTTAAGTCCTGCTCTTGGTGTGTTTATCGCAGGTGTTGTCTTAAGTGAAAGCGACTATCGGCACCAGTTAGAAGCCGATATTTTCCCATTTAAGGGACTTTTGCTTGGGCTTTTTTTCATGACGATTGGTGCCTCTTTTGATTTTGAGGTCTTTGGTGCAAAGCCCCTGCTTATTGTTGGCTTAGGCGTTGGTTTTGTTGTGCTCAAGACTATCGCTTGTCTTCTTGCTGGCTTAGTTTTTCGTGTGGGGCATGCTGATCGACTTCTTTTTGCTTTCGCTTTAGCGCAGGGTGGTGAATTTGCTTTTGTTGTCTTTGGCGAGTCTTTAGCGCAAGGTGTGCTGGAAGCAAGTACCGTTGCCACACTAAAAATTGTAGTGGCTGTTTCTATGCTTTTATCGCCACTGCTTTTTCTTGCTTACGAAAGATGGGGCTTAGCTCTTCCTGTTGTGGAAGAGAAAGCTCATGATGTTATTGATGAAAAACATCCTATTATTGTCGCAGGCTTTGGGCGTTTTGGCCAAATGGTCGTACGCCTGCTAGCATCTTGTGGCTTTCGAGCGACGATTTTGGATTTTGATCCACGGCATATCGAGACGTTAAAACCTTTTGGTTGGAAGGTTTATTATGGAGATGCTTCACGTATTGACCTTTTGCGCGCTGCAGGCATTGCCGAAGCTCGGCTTTTGATTGTGGCTATTGATGATCCTGAGAAGACTTTGAAGCTTGTTGAAACAGTAAGGCAGCACTATCCAGATCTTCCAATGGTGGTGCGTGCTCGCAATAGGGTTGGTACCTATGAGCTAATGGATTTAGGGGTTGAGCATATCTTTCGTGAAACCTTTGAGGCGTCGATGGCTGCAGGAGAGCAGGTGCTACGTCTTCTAGGATTTCGCGCTTACCAAGCACACCGAGCTCGTATGAAATTTGCAGCAGGAGATCGAGCAAATATCAAGCATCTCTATCGTGTGCGTGTTGAGGATCGCGAGCATTATTTTGATAAAACTTTGGAGAGTGAGCAGCAACTAGCTCAATTACTGCAAGCTGAATTTACTCCTAGCTCAAAGGATAAAAGGCCCAAGTAATCATGAGAATTTGGATTCTGTTTGTTTTTCTGTCTTTCACAGACACAATTGAGCTTAAAGCTAGTACAGCTTCTAATATATTAGCACCGCTTAAAGTTGAAATGGATAGTAGCTTATTACTGCAGCTTTTTGGTATTGCTGTAGATGAAAATGCGACTTTTGGTATCACCGGGGAATATCAAAAAGCTATAGAAGAACAGCTTGCTCGCTTATTAGTAAGCACAAAGTGGCTTCCCACGGACGTTCATCAGCGATCAGTTGCGCTTGGTGCTGCTATGACAGCGCTTTTTCCTTTGCTACAAAGAACACCTATACCGAAAGAATTTCGCTTTTCTTTCGATGGTACAGATGTTTTAGTCAAAACTAGTGAGGCAGCAGATCAAACAGCTGAGCGTCTTACTTTGTTGCGACAAGCTCTGAATGTAAAGATAAAAGAGCCAATAAAAAATGAAAGTATTTCTGAGAGCGAATTGCATGCAAGCTTAGCCTTCGCAAAATCTATACTTTATGCAGTCAGCATACATCCTGAGTTTTATATAAAAAATCATAGCCTTGAAAAGGCAGATGGCGTAGAAAAAAGCAAAGACGTCCTTAGAAATATTTGTCAGATTTTTGAATTAAAATTTTTGTCGGGCCCTGATGAGGGCGGTGATAACAACTTTAATCCGCTGATTACTATGCACTATCTAACTCAGATTACCCGCCATCTCGTCAAAAAAGGTATCTGGGAAGCAAAGACCCCAGCTCTTAGCGCAGCAGCTCATCTAATTTTTTTCATTATTAAGGCTGCGAAACAAGGGGGTAGGCAACGTTCTCTTGATTATTTGAGAACACTAGAAATGCTTTTAAATGAGGCCTATTTAATTCGCTTTATAGCAGCCTCTTCTTTGGCTAAGCATTTAGAGCTAAAAAACGAGTATCTTGGTTATCTTGGATCTGATGACAACAAAAAAGACTCCTTACCCGAAAAATCTGAGGATAAGCTAATATACCTGCCTCAAGATTTACTTGAGCCTCTATGTCAGCTACAGGTTCTAGCGCTCTCAGATTGCTTTTCTAAAGATTTTAGGGAAGAGATAGTAGGCCTTAAAAGTTCTCTGATAGCAGAAAATGATGTTGCTAGCATGAAAAGCGTCTTAAAGGCGTTAGACTTGCTTATAAAAAACTTGGCCAGCGGGCAAGAACAAGTAGGCTGGGAAAAACAGTGGGAAAAAAATCGACAGTGTACTATAGAGGCGTTTCCTGTCGAGTCATCGAGATTAAGGTTTCCTTCTGTTAAGAAGAAATCTCCTCTTGAAGAGCTAAGTGTAGATGAGCTTATAGCTAAGTTTAACCTTGAGGAGGAGGAAGAAGAAGAAAAGTCGCCTCCTAAGGCCAAACGACGTTCTAATCATTCTAGTAAACCTAAACAGCTACCAAAGCGACCCCCTCAACTACGTGTTTTATCTCAAAGCGATATCTTTCTTGCAAAAAAATTGCGTGATATTCGTAGCGAAGATGTGCGAGCTGTGTTTGCTCAAGGTGCTGATTTGAGCACGGTGAAAAAACACCTGCAAGAAATTATACAACGAGATAGGCCTAAGCTTCAGAAGGAAGCGGACAATCTTAAGGTAGCATTAGGATTATATAATGAGGTGGAAAAAGCGCTTAACCAAATTGCCCTACCTTTTGTAGAGTTTGCTAATCTTTTTAGCAAGATAAAAAAGTTAGCTAGTGTGCCACGCGTTAATATTGATGCACTCTCGCCTTTGGCTCCTAATGATATTGTAACTTTTATAGATGGAGTTGATGCTAATTGGAGACCTTTAGTAGGCGCGGTAAGGAAACGCCAGCAATTATTTTTCGATCATGAAAAAGAAGATCTTTGGCAAAAATTTTCCTCGCGCTTGGATAAAGAAATCAAGCGTTGTAATGAAATTATAGAAAACCCAGCAAAGTTTTCTTCTTTAGAAGCAGAGAATTTTTTTAAGATAAGCAATCTGATCACGCGGGATATACCTGAAGACTTTCATATAAAGTGGGCACAGTTTCTTTCTAGCAGAGATCAGGTTCTTTCTATTAAAAAGCAAGGCAACAAAATAGCGCAGCATGCGAAAGATCTCCTGCATAAGCTTAGTTCTGAGAGGGCAAAGGAGATTTTAGGGCAGATACAACCTCCTGTAAATCTCACGCAGCTGCTCTCTGTTGCTATGGCTAGCAATTTTACTACGCCGATTAGTGGTGTGTCTGTTAAGGCAGGAAATTTATATCTTTCTCGTTGGGATAAAACGGATAAGCCATGGCATCAGCTGCTAGAGTTGCGTGCTGGAAAACCATTCCTTTTTCTTGGGCTTGTTAAAGTAGCAATCGGTGAGGGTTATCTAGAAGCTGCGGATAACTTACTGCAAGGTATCCCGTTGGGTATTGATAAAACGGGCTATTTGCAATTTAAGGGAGAACTTGAAAATGTTCTTAAACAGACGCAAGAAGAGGCGCTAAAATTTCTCGGTACATGGGGCATGAATGCCTATGCTATTAGGTTTAATGCGGATAGATTTGTACCAGGATGTCTTGTCAGTGTATTTGGTTCGCGCATGAACCTTATGAAATTAAGTGGTGCTGATGAAAAGCCTCCCCAGAGTTTTGAGGGTTTTGAGGATGTTAAGAGATTTTACAGCAGTGGTATGCGCTTAGTGAACTCTGATAGTGATCTTGATTTGGGAGTCTATTCGAATGCTCTTGTAGCCTTGTTATTAACTTGCTACGACTTTCAATGGCAAGAAGAACAAAACCCTAGAGGTCAAATAGGTAAGTGGCCATTTAAGGTTAAACATCACCATATCATTTCTTTATCTGAGCTTTGTCCAGATCAGAACTCCCAGCTATGGGTGCGGCATCAACAATTATTTCAACCTCTAAAGAGACTGATCGCTGAATATAGTGAGCAGTGGCGTATAAAAATTGATTTGCATCTAGCACTGTCGAATCATGGTATTTGGCCAGGACCTAATGCTGAGAATGATCCAGATTGGTATTTGCGCAGACTTTTGCCAGGAGTGATTGAAGTTCACTAACGCTTCAATCTGAGACATAGCAAGATAGTTTCTGTCGAGTTTTTAAGAGCTAATTTGTAATAGCAGCCTCGCATAAGACGGTGTTCTGGGGAGCT
>CALBMD010000025.1 GCA_937896265.1 uncultured Pseudomonadota bacterium | reverse complement strand
CATTGAAAGTCAAATCCTTTATTAGCAGCAAAGCCTTCTGTCACACAGTCTGCAGTAGGTGCTAAAATTTTCTTCCCATCTTCTGAACCTAGCGCACAGCAAAGATGCTTATAAGATCTTTTACTTTCAGCCTTATTTTTGCATTGATTCAGTGATGCGCTTAAGTCTCCAGCACAACTTGTCTTATCTAAAGGCGCCCCAGCTGCACTACAACATTCATGATACTTGGTATTAAGCTGATAGTTAAACGCTTGCTTACGAGACATCAACCCAGACATGAACCCCTTAGGCGAACATATCCAAGAACTTTCTTTTTCTTCAAAATAGGGCAGAATACATTCTTGCTGGTCATAACCAGCATTCCGCAAACAGCTTGAATAGGCACTGCGTAATTCTGGCTTATCTAGCTTTGGTTCAACTTGATCACAGCTATTTTTGCGCACTCTCTTACCGGTTTCATCTTGAAAAAAGGCGCAACCCATAGTGACGAAATGCCGATCACTTAGGTTAAGGTTTTTATCATAAGCAGTGGTCATATACTTAATGTACTGCTCATATTCTGTTTTTATCGCTACCAGCAATGAATCGCCAGGGCAATAGACTAAAAAATTGCGCTTAGCATTCTCCGCTGCAATATTTTGCACCAACTCTGGCGAATCGACTGGTGAAATATCCATAAATGTTTCATGGATGTGGTTAATCCAATAGATTTCATTTTTTGTAAAATGGCCATTTGGCACCCACTTCACCTTTGGAACCGGTGTTGACGTTGGTGTTGGTGTTGCTAACACAACTATTGACATCCACGCCAAAACAAAAACTGGCCAACAACCCATACACAAATCCTTTGTTTAATTATCCTTAAATCCAATTATACAGAGGCATTAAGAGAGCGTCCATAACAAATACTTGCGTTTTTAATCAAGCTATGGAATTTAAGCAAAGTTCGAAGACAACTCTTGAAGAGGGGAAGTTCCTTGCTACTAAGACTCAGCATACTATTGTTTTTATTTTCAGCTCAAGGCTTACAAGCATCGAGCTACACCTCCGACTTACAAATCAAAGCCTTTCTTCGAAAAAAATCACTTACAAAGAAGAACCTGATCACTGCCACACAGAGTTTATACTTGCAGCAAGCCCAAGAAGGCAGAAGCCGCCTTACAAAGCTACGCGATATTCACAAAAGCAAGCATGGCGATGATACACCATCTTACCGAGCACTGAAGATCATCATCCGCCGTCTAGTCCATGCTCTTTATATAGCAGAACCCGAAGATGAATATGCCTCTGTGATTTTAAATACCAAAATCTTACGTGTCGCCTTGCAAGCAATGAAACTAGCAGAATATCAGCAACAAAATAACCTATCAGCACTTTTTAATCAGGAGCTTAATGCTCTCATTCAATTTACTGACAAGATATTTTCTTGCTTTGGAGCATTTTACATTTACGAAGAAAAAACTGTTGTGAAAGACAACCATGATTATAAAACACGCCATATTTGTCTTCAAGGTTTGTCGAGAGCTTCGCTACCTTCTCGCTTGGCTATGATTGGCGCTATGCGTAATCTCGCTCCTTGGCTGACAAGCTCTTCCTTAAAACGCCATTTAAACATTATGATTGATGATCAACAAAATTTGGCAAGCTACATCTTTGAAGTCACTCAGCTCGAATTTCTTAATATGAACCTATACCAAATCATGAATAAGCTGAAGACACAGCGCGAAAGGCGTAATACCCAAGCCGATGAAATGCTAATGCTAACAAAGGAAAAACAGACAAAACCAAGAGACAAAGGTCGTTTACCCACGATGGAATACATGTCTAAACAGCTACTCACAACTGAAAGCTATAACTTTATTCAAGATTGCCTAGATCGCTTAACAAAACCCTTATCACTCAATACTAAAGCTGGCTTGAGCTACTTCTATCGGCAATCTCGATATTTTCAAAAAGAATACTTCCCTCCCAATGAGATTTCTCCTCTCAATCTAAACGCAGAGCTTCTAGAGGCCATTGCTAGTGACTATGATAAAATCAAAACGCATGTAAGTGCAGCAGAATTGAAAAGCTGGCTTTATTCTATGAAGAAAGCTTTTGAAGAAATCTACCGCCTAATTGAACTCAACCAGCTAGGAAAGTATAAGAGGCAACTTGCTGCTGCTATTTCCGATCGCGAAAATGAGAATGAACGCCTAAGCCTGGAACGCCAAGCTCTGGAAAAAGAAAGAAAGCCTGTCAAAAGAGCTAAGAATTGGAACTATGTCTTGACGATGAGCATGCCGCTTGGATCTTGCTCCACCAGGAACGCTTCTGATTTGCAGCAAGGCTCGCCGCAATATCCAGATACGTCTTCACAACATGCTCCCAGCTATAATTTTTTTGCACGTACAAAAAGCCTTTTTGCCCCATATTCGCCACATGCTCAGGCTCATTCTCTACCTGTGACAATGCTTGCAGCAGCTCCTCATTGTCTTGATAACATAAGCCACCACCACTTAGAACAACATGACTCTTAAGTACGTCTGACTTAGCAGTCACCACAACACATTTTTTCTGGGCAAATGCTTCTAAGACAGCAATCGACAAGCTTTCATGGACTGACGGCAAAATCAAGGCCAGGCTATATGCTAGAAGAGTTGTTTTTACATCCTCCTCAACAAAGCCAAGAGCAATGATATCTGGATGCTTAGTTAATTCAAACTCTATCTTCCCAACAAGTACAAGCTTTGCTTTAGTTTGGTATTGTTTCTTATATGCAAGAAAAGACTCGATCATACTGTCACAACCCTTAGCCTTATCTACGCGCCCTATATAGATAAAATAAGGCAAATCTCCTAAACCAATTTCATCTAGTAGGCGGCGTGAACGCGGCTTTAAATCCGTCTCGACACCAAGAGCTACACAAGTTTGTGGTCGATCTTTTATTTGCGGAAAGCAAAAATGTGCTAATGCCTGCTCTTCTTTTGTTAAAAAGACAAAATGACACACTCGCTCCATCATTTTTTGAAAGAGGCTAAAAGTAATGCATACCTCTTTATGAAAAGTAGGGATTAAAACAGCTTTTGGCCCAACCCGATGGATATTAGTAAAGGTTGTAGCATAGTTGTAGCAAACAAAGAAAAAAGCATCATACTTATCTTTAGCCCGCTCTATGTAATCATTTAGCTCGCTTGAGATCGGGCCTTGAGCTTGCATCCACGCTGACTCAAGTTTAGGAATCAAGCTTGAGTCAAGCGAATCATAATGGCGCAAAAGAGGTTGCTTATCGAGCAAGGCCTTTTGCCTCTGTTTACTGTAAAAAATGGCATCGAAAGATGATTCGCCATCAACAACCGTTTCATTAAACCCCAGACTAAACAGGGTATTATATGTAAGGACATCGTAGAGAGCGTTAAACATAGTAGGATGCCGCTGCCTTGATAACGGAAAACGAAGCACCTCTACCCCAGCTATCATATCCCGACCGGGTGGATATGCATTTTCCCAGCAATTATAATCTTTCGCGCAGGTAGTAAAAACAGTCACGGATTGACAATGAGGGCGAAGGTTTTCAGCCAAGAGGCGACAAAGACGCTCAGCACCACCGTTAATTTCTAGACCGTAGCGCTGCACAACAAAAGCTAAACGCAAGATGGCTTCCAAATGATAGGTCATAGCGGTCACAAAGCCCGCTCAGACGTACTTTAACGTGATAGCTTAAAGAAAAGCAATCTGCTTTAAGTGCTCAATCTTGACTTGCTTGCAGCCCAAGTCATTGAAGTTCGCTCGGACGCTCCAGCTTTCCTTATCAATGTAGACATCTTCAACCACCCCCTTGCCAAAAGTGGGATGCGCAACAAAAGCGCCTTGGGTCAAAAGTGGCACCTTTAGTGGCGGGCCTTTTTTAGCTGCTTTCTTCATTACTGTTGGTTGCTTAACAACCTTGCCTTGAACTTGCGGCGCAACTTCTTTGGCTTCAACTTTTTTTGCTGTAGTGGTTGCTATTAATGCCGTTTTTACTTTGAGCGCTTTGACTGAAACCTTAGCATCATTTTTATTAGCAGACG
>CALBMD010000024.1 GCA_937896265.1 uncultured Pseudomonadota bacterium | reverse complement strand
TGATGACCAATCTTTTGCATTAATTGTTCATTAGAGCCAGCAATCTTGGCTATTTTTTTATAGACTTCATGGACAAGAAACGTTTGAGAAAACTCTTCAAGTGTTTTAGCAAGAAAGAAATAAACGTTTTCATTATATTGATTGCTAGTTAAAGCAAAATTGAGCAGCTTGACCCCCTCTTTTTCATATCCCTCTTTCTTTTTAAAATTTCCCGAAGCTTCAGCAATTTGCGCTAAAGCAAAACTCTCATAGGTTTTGAGTTCTATGGGGCAATCTCCTTGATTCTCATGCCACCATGTTGAAAGGCTAGTAATAGCTAGTTCTGCTTCTATTAGCAGGCCCTTTTTTAAAAACTCAGTGCTAAGAGTACGGTGGGTTTCAAAGTTTCCATAGAGGTTATAAGGCGCGCATTTTTCAAATAAGAAAAAGTAATTGTCGCCAGCTTCCTCATCGTTTTGATTATAGAAGATTTGGCTTAAACCAAAATAAGCTGGATACCAGTTGGGATCAGCACTGATAGACTGTCGATAAGCTTGTATTGCGCTTTCATAATTTCCTTGCGATTCAAAGGCAAAAGCTATTCCAAAATAGGCTGCTGCTGTTTCTCCATATTTTTGCATCCACTCTTTGAGTACCTTGATAGTAGCGCTAGGTGAAACAAGCTCAGCCTGCTGTTCAATAAGAGCAACGCAAAGCTCGCCTATATTAATGGGTAGCTGATGGTTTTTGATCAAAGAAGTGTAATAATCGTGTCTGGCTTCAAGTTGATTTAATCTATTAGCAAGTTCAATACGGCGAATGTGGAGCAGGAGGTCTGTTTGCCCTTCCCCAGAAATAAGCGCCTGATCTAAGAGAAAAGCGGCCTTATCATAATGTCTTATAAAGATTAGTTTATTGGCCTCTTCTAGTTTTTTGCGCACATCCATAAGTTTACCGCTCCCACTAAATCTTGCGAACGTATCGACGCAAGAAGGGGAACTTTGACGGCATATTTCATAAGACCCTGCAATAGCTCGTAGTTTTGATAAAAAAATGATGTTTTTTCCTAACAAAACAACCGTTTTCAAAAAATGAGGTGCAGTACGATGCTAGATTTGCCAAGGGATTCGCTTGGAGAAAAAAGCTGTAGAGATTCATCTTAGACTTGTGCCTGACTCAGATGCCAAGATGATGCTTCGCACTTCTGG
>CALBMD010000023.1 GCA_937896265.1 uncultured Pseudomonadota bacterium | reverse complement strand
GATCTAACTGTAAGCGATGCTATTGCTCGTAAATTTGGTCGCAAATATGCGACCTTTTTAAGTCTATTGATGCTGCCTTTGTTTATTGGAACCATTGCCTCGCAATTTATTGCCTTTGGTACAATTTGCCAGAAGACACTCGGTTTTAATCGCGAATTATGCTCTGCTTTTATCGCTGTTGTAACCATAGCTATTATCCAGCGAGGTGGGCTATGGGCTGTTGTTGTCACAGATATTCTACAGCTTAAAGTTATTGGTATTGCTATTGTTGTCTGTACAGTATTTGTGATTCAGCTCGCTGATGGATCTTTGTTAATCTCAGATCTGAAAGATGAAGTCTCAAATCTTTTTACCATGGGTAGCAACGACCCAATTTTAAGATGCGGTTATTTAGGGCAGTGGTTCATGGCCGGGATAGGCGCTATTTTAGCTCAAGATTTATTTCAACGTATTTCTTCGGCGAAGAGCGATGCTGTGGCGCAAAAAAGCTCGTTTATAGCAGCTTGCCTTTATCTTATGCTTGGCCTTGGTCCTATTCTAATTGGTCTCTCAGCTCGTCATATGGGCTTGGTGTTGCAGCATCCTGATGATGTCTTTTTGGAAGTTGTCCGCCAAAACTTATCTGAGCACGTTTATATCTTGTTTGTTTTTGGTCTTGTTGCTGCGATTATGTCCACAGCAGATAGTTACCTTTTAGCAGGTGCTGTTTTATTAGCTCGTAATGTCTTAGAGTCTTATGTAATACGAGAGAAAACAGAGCAGATTGCTTTGGTCAAAGCCTCTAGTGTTATTATCACAGCTTTAGCTCTACTTGTTGGCTGTTTTTTCCCTCGAATTTTTGGTTTGATCGTTTTCTCTTATACAACTCTTTTTGTTGGCGCTTGGGTGCCTACCATGGCAGCCTTTCTCATGGAGAAGCCAAGTCTAAAAGCTGCTATGACCGCTACCTTTTCCGGCCTAGTTTCATGGCTGATAGCTTTAATTTACACTAAAGCGCTAGGATATAATTTAGACCAAATGATTTACGCAGCCTCTTTTATTGGCGGCTTAGTAGCGTTGATTGGATTTGTATCTGTAGAGGGAGGGAGTCGATTGCTATGCAAATTGCAATTATGGACAAAACAAACGCGAGTCAAAACACCATAGAAGCCGTTTTGGCCTTACAAAAATCGCTCCGCTATGATGCGATAAAAGGCACAAGCCGCGGATTTTTAGTAGGTATCTATAGCTCTCAATTTCTTTTAAATCTGCTGAAAGATGGTGCTAAGATATGGGTCAGTCTTGAAAATGATGAGCTTCTTGGGTATGTGATTACAATTTCAAGCGGACATCTGTTTCAACTAGCTGGTAATGGCGGCAAGATCAACCTCTCGGTGCCACAGATAGAGGTTGAAGCAGCGCTTTATATCTACCAGATTGGAGTTAAATCTTCGATGCAAGGCACTAATATTGGGCGAAGATTGATTGCGGCTATTATGGCCGAGCAATCAGAACCTAGTATTGTTGCAGATATCTTAGTAGAGCCAATTACTAACAAAGGTTCGATTAGCTTTTTTACTAAATGCGGATTTGTCAAAGTTGGTTATTTAAAAGCAAAAGACCAATATGGTTTTGAGAAACTCGGTACAGATATATTTTTTAGAGCAAAAAGCGCTATCATCTTGTAGGAGATCATTGCCTGGCAGGGCCGGCTGATTTGTCATAATCTCCTGCCAGACTCTCACTTAGTCAGCTCTGAAAAAGCCAAAATCGCTGCATTTAACTTTGTCGTCAACTCCTCGCCGTACCCTAATCATTTTCAGGCTCGACTACTTAGAGCGGGTCAAAAATTCCGCCATGTATGCTGTTGAGATGTCATTTTTGATGAACCGCTCGTCAGATAGTAGGCGCAAATGAAATGAAATGTTAGTGCGAATGCCATCAACTTTCATCTCACCTAAGGCTCGCCGCATGCGTGCTATGCATTCACTGCGATCACGGCCAAAGGTAATGACTTTTGCAATCATGGAATCATAAAGAGAAGGTACTTGGTAGCCTGTATAGATCATGCTATCCATGCGTACCCCGATGCCACCTGGCTCATGGTAGGCTGTAATGAGGCCAGGCCAAGGAGCGAAAGTATTAGGGTCTTCGGCATTGATGCGGCATTCCATAGAATGCCCTCTAGCTTTGTATGTCTTGGGCTCGATTCGTTTACCTTGGGCAATTAAAATCTGCTCTTTAATCAAATCAATGCCAGTTACCATCTCCGTTACCGGGTGCTCAACTTGTACGCGCGTGTTCATTTCCATGAAATAAAACTTGCCGTCTTGATACAAGAACTCGGCGGTTCCTAAAGATTGATAACCGACTTCCTTGGCTAAAGCCACAGCTTGGCTGCCAACGTACTTGCGTTCAACGTCGTTTAAGACGGGGCAAGGCGATTCTTCTAGCACCTTTTGATGCCGTCTTTGCATAGAGCAGTCACGTTCACCTAGGTAGACGCAAGTTCCATGCTCATCAGCCATGAGTTGAACTTCAACATGTCTTGGCGCGGTTAGATACTTTTCCATGAAACAGTCAGAGTTACCAAAGCAAGTTTGGGCTTCTGATTGTGCAATAGCAAATTGTGTTGCCATATCTTTAGGGTCATGCACAATCTTCATACCACGCCCGCCGCCACCCGCAGCAGCCTTGATAATCACTGGATAACCAATGCGCTCGGCTGTTTCGATAGCTGTCTTGACATCACGCAGGACGCCGTCGCTGCCTGGCAGCAAAGGAACGCCAATTTTTTTGGCAAGCTCTCGGGCTCTGACTTTATTACCCAAAAGGTTAATATGATTGGCTGTTGGCCCAATGAACTTGATACCATATTCTTGGCTTACATGAGCAAACTCAGCGTTTTCAGCTAAGAATCCATAGCCTGGATGGATGGCATCGACACCGGCAACCTCAGCAGCACTCATAATAGCTGGGATCGAGAGATAGCTGTGGATACTCGGGCCAGGACCAATACAGATGCTTTCATCGGCAAGCTTGGCATGTAGCGAATCTTTGTCGACTGTCGAGTGGATTGCAACAGTGCGTAACCCTAACTCTTTACAGGCGCGAATGACACGCACAGCGATCTCGCCGCGATTGGCAATTAATACCTTTTTCATCAGTCTACTCGATGTGAAAAAGAACCTGATCGAATTCGACAGGCTGCTCGTTAGATACAAGAATCTTGACTATAGTGCCTTCTTTTTCGGCTTCAATTTCGTTCATCATCTTCATCGCTTCGACGATGCAGAGGGTGTCACCTTTTTTTACTCGTGCGCCCACTTTCACAAAATCTTCCGCTCCTGGTGAGGGGCCGCCGTAGAAGGTGCCAACAAATGGTGAGCGGATTTCATGGTATTTAGTTTTGTTCTCGGCAGCAGCGGCTTTGCTCTCAGCTGGTGATTGTGCCTGGGTTGCAGCAAAGGGGCTAATGATAGGTGGCACCATGCCTTGTGCAGCTAAGTAGTTCATGGCACTAGGCGTAGCCATGCTTGCTTGTGCTGTCTGCACGAGTTTAATTTCTGTATCGCCTTCTTTCACTTGCAGCTCAGCTAGGTTGTAGCTGCGCATTAACTGCAGGAGCTTTTCAAGATTATCAAAATCCATAGGAGTGCTACCTTATACTACTTGACTTTTTCAACATACTTGTCAACGCGGGTGTCAATTTTAAGGACATCGCCTACATTGATATGAAAAGGAACTGTAACAGTGAGACCAGTCTCCATGGTTGCAGGTTTACCGCCGCCGCCAGAGGTGTCGCCTTTGATATTAGGCTGGGTCTCGATAACTTTTAATAGCACGAAATTTTCCAACTCAAGCGCCACAGGCTTGCCTTTGTAATAGGTAACACGCACAACGCTATTTTCGATGATGTAGAATTTGGCATCGCCTACTTCATCAGCTGTTAGCGTTACCTGATCAAAGCTGCCATTGTCCATAAAGTTATAGTTCTCGCCGTCATTGTAGAGATATTGCATCTCAACAAACTTCAGGTCAGGAATACCAACTTTATCTACCCCAGCCTTAAATGTCACGTCAAGAACCTTACCGGTCTCTAGGTTTTTCAGCTTGGTGCGGACAAATGCCGAGCCCTTGCCGGGGTTCACATGTTGGAATTCAACGATGGTGTATGCGTTGTTCTCATATTCTATTTTCAAGCCTTTGCGAAAGTCTGTCGTTTGATACATAGGAAACCTTCAGATAGTAACGGAGAATTAGTGTGCTTAAATGGGAACTTTATCCTTTTACAGCAACAAATTCAAGCTATGGTATAATGAGAATAGACCTGCCCCCTAATAAAGATACAAAAATGGACCTAGAAGACAGGCGGGCCCAAATCCGCATTGTGCTAATAAGTGAATTTATTCTTTTAGCTGTGGGCTTTTCCATCTCAATTATTTTTTGGGAATCCTTGTGCTCGGATACCTGGGTCCAGTGTATCACTAACGCTAAGCTTTCTTTTAGTCGATTTCTAACTCTTTCACTATGGCGGCCATTTTTATTTACACCAATTGAGCTCTTTTATTTGATGGCAGGTAGTGCCTATGGAGCTTCCCTGGGGACGATAGTTGGAGCTATAGGAGCAACCATTTCCTGTGCCGGTGTTTATTTTTTGGCTAAAGTATTTGGTCATCGTCTAGTGAACCCCTGGCTTAGCAATAATCTGCCTCAGACGTTGCGGTTTGTTAGATCTCAGGGATTTAAAGCTGTTCTGGCTTGCCGCCTTATACCTTTTCTGCCGTTTGATCTAGCTTCTTTGGTCTTTGGTATGCTCGATTTTCGCTGGCGCTATGTGCTGGCGGCAACGGTGCTTGGGTCTTTGCCAGAGGCTTATGTTTTTGCTCGCATGGCAGAACCTAATGCTAGTTTAAAGCAGGCAGTTTGGGATGCGACGCTTGTCTCTCTGGTGATTATTTTTTTGCCAGCGTTTTTCTATGAGGCAAAAGCGCGTCGTGAGGGACGTGGTCTTATGACGCGGTTGCAAGCGATGTGGGATGAGCTGCATCATGAGGTGCGGACTAATAATTCGATTGTAAAAAACCACCGCCATGATCCCCGCAAGATCCCTGTACTCCTTGTTTATGGTTTTTTTTCTTCTCGTCGGACACTAACGGTTCTTGAACGTATTTTAAAAGATAGAGGCCATGAGGTTTTTAGTTTTAATTTAGGTGGCCTGCTTGGGACTTTTTTCACTTCAAGTATTACTGATACTGCTAATTTTATTGACTATAAGATCAAACGCCAGATTAAGCGGCATCACCTGAAAAAGGTCTACATTGTGGCTCATTCTAAGGGTGGTTTAGTATCCCTTTGGTGGCTGCTTAAGCTTGGTGGTAGTAAGTATTGTGACCGTATTGTGACGATGGGAGCGCCTTTTCGAGGTACTCCTTGGGCATGGTTAGCGCTTCTCACGCCCCTAGGTTTTGTTTTAAAGGATGTGTGGCAGATGCGTCCTGGTGCACGACTGCTAGAAGAGCTAGATCGAGCCGAGATACCGAAAAGATTAAAAATATTTTGTATGTATTCTAGGCGGGATTGGGTTTCTTTTGCTAAGGGAAGTCAATTTCAAGCAAATAAGAAATCAAAGCAGATAATCCACATCCCTATGCATCACGTGCCTCACTTTGACTTTTTAGCTCGTCGAGATGTCGCTCATGAGGTAGCTAACCTTTTGGGCTCTCCTTATTTGGAGGAGACTGTGGCAAAAGAACGTCGCTTGCCTTCAAAATAATAGCGATAGAGAAAACAGATTTGCTTCAATAGCGATCTTTGAAAGATTACCGCCTGTCGTAGTTGTTGTTTTAGCTTCGCTGGCAGAGCTCTCATAGCTTACGCGTAGAGATATGTTGAGTGCCACATGCGGGTAAAACATATAACGGGTGCCGAAAACAAGATGCGAGCGAATGCTTGTGTCTTTTGTCGTTGATTGACTACCGATGCCGGAAGATTGATTTTCACTATGAAAGCCAAGTATAAATCCACCATAAGGGATCCAAGTTGCGCTTGAAATGAGCGGGCTATTTTGCCGAAAATCTGTTTTTTCCAGATAGTGTTTGGTAGGGACATTAAAGAAAGCACCCAAGCCCCAACCTAGGTTATTGATTGTTTCAGTATAAGAGCCTATGGTCTGAGTTTCTTGAGAGTAGCGAAGTTCTACCACAGGCTCAAAGGTGTCACCTGAAAAGTGTCCCATTAAGATAGAGCCTTTGATCGTTTGCTGGCTAAATTGCTCCGCATTATCACCGCTTCGCGCTAATTGGCCCTTTTGGTTGGTAACGAAAAGAGAGGTGTTTAATTCCCAATTATAGTCTAGGGGTTTGGCTACTGGCGCTTTAGCTACAGGTGATTTTTTTTCAGCTCCTGCTTTGGCTTTTATCTTTATTGGTGGCTTTGTTTTATCTTTTGCATGCTTGCTACTTACTGGCCTCTTGTTTTTAACAGGCTGATTTTGTGCAGAAGAGGAAATATTGCTTTGTTTTGTAACCTGAGGTTTAACTTCTAGATTGGTGGTAGACTTTATTGCCTTATCAGCTGAAACTGGTGTAGCGGCAGGTAGCGGCACAGGAGTAGGCGATGGCACAGGAGTAGGCGATGGCACAGGAGCAGGCGATGGCACAGGAGCAGGCGATGGCACAGGAGCCAAGGCCTTAGCTACAGCTTTAGCCACAGGCGAGTTATCTTTCTCCTCTAGAGCAATAGCTATCAAGCTAGTGCTTAAAGCTATCAAGGCAAAAAGGTATTTAGCCACTAGATCTCCTTTGCCTAGCTAATCGACACTTCTTGGCTTTTATTTAGAAAATTGAAGGCTCACCTCCCTGAAGGAAGGTGATTCTTGGGCTTAGACCGCAACCGGTCTAATATCTCCACAAGCTACCACGGCCCTACCCGCCGCTAGAATAT
>CALBMD010000022.1 GCA_937896265.1 uncultured Pseudomonadota bacterium | reverse complement strand
ACTAGAAAAGCTTATTATTTCAGCTATAAACAAGATAACTTGCTCGATAATATTGACATTCCGCTCAATACTTGATAAACCATACTAATTTTTGGAATTTAGGCTTTTCAAGGACTTCTTTATGAGAAAATACTTTAAGATACTGTTTTTAAACGCTATTTTAACTTCAAGCACCTTAAGCACACCAGCTTGGGCAGCAGCAGATGAAACCGTTAACGATAACTGGACAGATAAAGTAGGTAAGGCAGGTGAGAGTGTTCTCGACTTTTTTCTACCACCAAACAGCGAAGTTGATCTTGCATGCATGCAAGAAGCAGCTGCAAAGATAGAACAAATTAATGCTATTCCGAATAATTTGCTTTCTCCCCAGGAAAAAGAGGGCTTGATACAAGGTATTATCAAGGAAGTTCCAGATCAAATAACCCACCGTAAAAGCGCTTCTTACCGTAGTAAACATGCTGCAGGCCAGGTTATTCAGGGAACAGCTACTGGTACAAGAGATATCCTTTATGAATCTCTTTTAGGTGCTAGCGTCAATAGACAGGGCCAACGAATAGGCGAAAGTATTTTACAAAACCTATTTAATGAAATGTTTCGCCCTATTAAGGAAATAGGTGTTCAAGGGATCTCTGATTCAGCGCCTCCACGTGTTTGGCTGCAATCACAAAGCGTCGAAAAAACCAACATGGGTTTTAATGATCTAATGTACCCAGATGCTGTGCAAGAGCAACTTGAGGCTTTTCTATGGGATCTTACTACAGCCAACACAAAAGGTGAGGGCTTGCCAAATCTTTTGCTCTATGGTCCAAGTGGTACCGGGAAAACTATCTTCGCTAAGCTACTAAAGAACCACCCTGGCACCGATTTTGAAATCGTTATGGTCAAAACACAGATGCTTCTTGCTGCTTCTGAAGGCTATGAAATTGATAACTGGATGATGACAGGTGCCAAAAAACGCAACGCATTTGAGCATCTTCTTTCTTACGTTGACCAGCCTTATAAAAAGTGGGGAAGCTTTTTTAGAGGTAATAGCAAAAAGAAAATTGGTTTAATCTTCGATGAAGGCGAGTTAATACTTACTCCGCGCCATGGTCAGCCGACAGAAGAAATCAATGCTTTCTTACAAAAGCTAGGAACGCTTTCAAAAAACTTCTTTGTAGTCTTTTGTACAAATAACCCAGGGAATATTGACCGACGCGCGCTTAACCGTTTCCCTCACTCAATTCATGTAACAAACCCAGATGCATCAACTAGGTTACGTATCCTCTCTCACTACGTACAAAAGCGCATCAGTTCAGCGCCTGAATTGCATCACCTCAAACCTATCGATGAACTTTTTGATGCTGAAAACAGTGAAACACAAGAATTCATCACAGCTAGCGAAAGCTTGGCAGGTCGCCAACTGCAAGATGTTGCCAACGCTGCTATTAACAGGGCTCATATAAATAGCAAGAGATGCAAAGATGCTCTTACCAAGGGCAAAGCCTGTTTTAAACCAGAAAATGATCGCGACCATGCTGAAGACACAGATCCAAATGTTATTTCTGCCAGGATGCTTTTGGCCAAAGTTCAGTTTGAACACACCAAAGTTAAAGAGCGTGAAGAGATGGCTAAAGCACAAGATGCTAGGGATGCTGAAGAGATGAGAAAAACTCTTGAGAGAGCCGCTATGAAGCAACTCATCGAAAAAGAAATCCGCGATAACGTTGCTAAAAAAACTAGTGAGATGGCAAAAAAAGATAAAAAACAAAAGCCATCTAATGATTCCAACAGCAATTAAAAACGCTGAAAACAGCTTTCAAACGGCTGTTCTACAAGCCTAAAGAGTCATCATCGACTGTTCTACAAACCTAAAGGTCATCGCCGGCTGTTCTACAAACCTAAAGGTCATCACCGACTGTTCTACAAACCTAAAGGTCATCATCGGCTGTTCCACAAGCCTAAAAAAGGGTCATCACCAGCCGTTCCACAAGCCTAAAAACGGTCATCACCAGCCGTTCCACAAGCCTAAAAAACGGTCATCACCAGCCGTCGTGGCCGCATCGGCCCGGCCGGCGTCAGGTGATCTGTTTGCTTTACCCGCATTCTTCAAAATTTCAGCACTTGTTCCTTGCACGAATTCCCCTTGATATTATTTGGTAATTTGCACTTTTAAAAAAAACTTAAAGTTGCCTTTATATTGGACCGATATCTTTAACAGATTGTTCCAACAATAAATCGAGTAAATTATGCTTATAAAAAAATGCCTTTTCTTTGCCCTTATACTATTGCCACTAAATTGCTCAGATAAAGGTAAACATGCAATTACTAGAGACTCTGATGCTGCTTCGGAGAAAGGAGGTTCAGAGAATCGAAAGATAACTGAATTTAAGTCCGATGACCTGTTTACCAAAGATGATGGTGGTGGTGATAATCTTGCTTCTCCGACTCCTGCACCGTTAGACCTTAGTGGGATCTATGACAAAACAGCGTATAGTGGTGAATGCAAAGACGTAAAGATTTACCCTGAAGATGATAGATTTTATGACTATGATCTTGATTGCGTTCCAGACCATCTTGAGCTATATGGCTATTATGGCACCAGTGCAGGGTTAGTCGGTGTTTCACGTAAAATTCCAAAAAGTGATTGGTTAGCTTTTCAAGAACTAACTATTGATCCAGCGCCCATCATGAGAGATGGCAGCGCCTCCGTTAGTCCATTTGAACTAGCTGCGCAAGTTATCGAAAGCCCAAGCTTCTTCAAAGTAATTAATAACAATACTTATGAAGTAAATTTTCTTGAAGCCTTCGTAGCAATCCAATCAGCTTTCATCAAACTATATGATGATACTGAGAGACAGCGCTTGGCTATGGGTGATGAGAACCAACCCGGCTCAGTCCGCAATATTATGAAATATCTTGGCGAGAAAAATTTTCAATTAATACCTCCTCCTCATAGCCCAATCTTTTATACCGACCCAACACTATGGTCAACAGACTATGATATTTACCGTGACGGTGTTGAAGTCAGCAATATCAACAACTATAGCGGCAGCAATAGAGCGGGATACCATCCTCTTATTACAGCCCTTCCAATAATTAATATGTCACTAAAAAGATGGAGCATCTACTTAAAGCAAGACGTTGGTATCTCAGCAGGCACAAATGATAGCTCTACTATAGCTATTGACCAAACCCAATCGCAAGATGATACCTGGAGTAGTACTAACGAAGTTTCAGCTAATACAGACCAATCTACTACAAGAGCTTACGAGAATAGTTTGGCTGAAAGTATTGGTTTTCAGGCTGGTTATCAGATGGGTGGAGGGGTCGGTCTATTAAATTATGACAGGACGCTTACCGAGACTGGGTCTCACTCAGGATCTAGCTCGCAAGGAAGTAGTCTATCTAACGCCACTACTGTCTCAAGCACCACAAGCAGATCACGCACCAGTTCAAGCAGCAGCTCTAAAGGCTCTGACTTCACCAATACTCTAAACTACAGATCCGATTGCGAAGGTAAAGCAAGCTTCTACTTTGATATCACCAATTCAGGCACTTTACCCGCCTATAACTATAAGATTCATGCCAAGATACTGGGATTAGAAAAACCAATTGCTTTTGAGATTGAGGGTGCTAAAGAGTATATTTATATCAACGATAAACCAGTAACTAAATTCTACACTGGACCCAATAGTGAAGATGATACACCTGGTCTTTGCCTTACCCATAACGAAATTGCTTATCTGCAGAACTATGGCCAGGTTACTCTCCAAGCAACAATGACTGAAACTTATCGAACTATCCAAACAGACGCCCAACCGATGATTGGGAACATGCTTGGCCTGAACGAAAGTAACTTGTTGCAACATGTCAACACTGATAGTCCTAACATTGTCGTGCTTGATATGGATTTACAGGAGGAAAGCAATGGCCAAAAATTGGGCCAAGCAGTTAAAGGAAAGTATATCTATACCCCGTTAGATAAAGTTAAAATGACGGTGCAAGATTTTATCAATATTATTGCCCCTCCCTGTCCAACAACTACTGCAGAAAAGAACTGTCATCCTATTGGCAGTGATGGCCAGATAATTTGGGGATCAAATGTTGATATCACGGACAATGCTTTTCTAATTATAGAGCCTCGTAAAAGCAATGATGGCAGCAAATCTATAGCACAAGCAACTGAAGATATTAAGAACTGGACTAAAGCAGACCCTAATCGTCTTCATTGGCCAATAACCAAAGGCTACTCTTATTATTTATATTCTAATGTCAAAACTAGTGTATCTATCTTGCCACCAACTATTAGTCCATTTAAAGGACCAAGCCAAGATGCCCCAAATGATCGCAGCAAAGACATCTTTTATGAGCGCATTGTTGTCCCTCTACGAGCACCCTTTGGTGTCGACAAAGTAGAATTCTGCATGGGAACAAACTGTAGCTTTAAGGTTGAGTTAGTGCAAAAGGCAGAAGCACCAGGGAAAACCTTTGTAGCTGAAATTCCTTGGAAAGGATCAGGGGCACCAGCATGGCCCCAAAGTCGTGAGTATTACAAAGCAGGGCATGACTATTCACCAAAAATTGTCGTTACCTACACAGACATATTCGATAATGTACAAAAAACAACCGAACTGGCTATCGAAAGAGGCAACACCAGATTAATCGAGCCTGAATCCTATGATGATGGCACTAGTTGTGACGATACCGTTAGATACGCAGGTGAAAATCCTGAATGCGCGGTTGGATGTAAAAATAATATCTATTTTAACCGGAACTGGCAGAACCCTCAGGGTGATAAAGAGATGAAATGCGGCTATCCTAAAGACAAGCCGTCAGGAGTCGCTTGCAGTAGCGCGGAAAATTGCGCAAAAGTCTGCACCAGCGGAATCTTCGATACTTGGTATGATGCAAGTAATACCAGGGATGGAACAATTTGGAAGTGTGGAGCAAGGGCGAGGTTGGCTAGTCAAGCATCCTGCGGAGACACTACTGCCTGTGCAATAAGATGCCCAGGCAGTACTACAAACACTACTGGTGGTACTGGTGGTACTGGTGGTACTGGTGGTACTGGTGGTACTGGTGGTATTGGTGCTACTGGCGTATATAACACTTTCTATAACACAGACGGCACAACATTTCTTGGCTGTGGAACACAAACTGCAAATTGGGTAAGCGGCACCGCCTGCGAAAGTACGACAACCTGCGGGCTCTGCGCAAACGGCAGTGTTGATGTTTACTATGGCTCAACTGTAAGTGCTAGAAAAATCTGCGGACCAGCACCAGTATTAACTACCAATACCTCTTGCATTGGTGGTACAAACACATCAGCTTCAACAGCTTCTAATGACTGCAGAAATTGTCCAGCAACTACACCTGTAGCTAATAAATTTACTCGACGAGCAGATGGCAATTATCGCTGCGGCCCTCCTTTGGCAACTGGCGCAGTTTGTACCACTAACGACACCGATAAATCAGGCTGCGAACAAGGTTGTGCCTATGGAATGGATTATGGCCATGCCCTAAGCGGTCAATCTTTGGCCTGTCTAAGACAGTTCTATATCGGAAAGCTACCCTCAACAGATCCTTTAGCCGGCACTACCACCGCTCCTTCTGTAAATATCCTCAGCAACCAGGAGAATATACTAATAAGAGTAAACGATGACAGCGGTTCCCCAATAGCTAAGCTCTGGTCTGGAAGCCCATCAACAACTGCAAGTCCTGTTGCTGTTGATCCATTTTTAGTCTTTAGACCAGCGACGACTACCACTGATCTAGCTGATTATTCAAAAATAAAGGTAGCCTATTATAATATCGCAGGTGCGACGGACGGCGCTTTCTTCTATATTTATCGCTCCCAGGGAGGAACTTATGCAGACGACACCACTAGTATGACTGGCAGACAGCTCATCGCTAGAGTGGCGTTTGGAGGACATGGAAGTTATACGTATGAGGTAGCTTGGTTTTATTTCTGGGTCAAACCAAATGGTGACTACATCATTGACAAGAGACACTTTGGGCTTGATAAGGGCACCAAAGCTGATAGCGAGGTTCCTGTTTTGGGTTCAGATCTGCCAGTGCCTATCAACGTATTTGAGTGGCAGTAAGAGGAAGAAACCAGTCATCCTTGCATCCATTAGATGCTCGATTCATAAGGCATAAAAACACAGTCCTTGCCGAACTTGCGTAGTGGATGCAGATGATACCATTTGCCATCAATTTGAAACTGATTATACCAATGCTGGCCTTCATGAGTTAACCGAACCCTGTCGCCAAACCCCAATTCCAAGGCAAAAGACTTCGTAATACCAGCATAGTCAATACACACACCTGCTTTATGAGACAAAGATATAGCACGACTCCCTAGCATATAGTTCCATAGCGATCGGATTGTTGTTAAAGGATGCTTAGATGGTTCTTTAAATTCAATCATCTCATCAGCGACACATTTTGCTAAACAAGCTTTATTCCAGTCATCAAGATCCATCTGCGAGCTGACCTGTTTAGAAGCATTAATCATTAAACGAAAAGCTTTTTCTCGAGGATCTGAGACTGAATCAAGAGGCATAGGCTCTAAAACACTATGTCCTCTGCCTTTTGGGAGACGTTTTTTTGGCGGGTTAGTAAACATCGTCGTTTTATCAGCTACTTCAACCTTCCGCATAAACTGTCTATCTTCTGGATCCTTATAAGCATCAATACAAAGGCTATAAACACGAACTAGCCTATCTCGATAGGTCTGTTTTAGATCAAGATCTTGAAAATGACTGACCATATTGTCTGGATTTTCTTCTTCCGTTCTCTTAATTTTTCCTATGCTCCAAGCATCATAAATCAGTCGCCCTCTATAGCGCGCTAAAGCCTCAGCCAAAGGCACTTTATAAAAAATTAGATTCTTAAAATAGATATTATCAGACGCAAGAGTAAGATGCTCTTGCTTGAGATAGCGG
>CALBMD010000021.1 GCA_937896265.1 uncultured Pseudomonadota bacterium | reverse complement strand
GATGTACCCCTCTTTTGAGTGGTGTTGGATCAGCGTATTATCACAAGTATGTTAAAGGTGAATTCAGCAAAGAGAAGCGTAATGAATTGATGCTCGCTTTTGGCAAGCAGATGCTTACGACGATGAATATAGTCAGCAAAGTATCAGGTGCTTCTCCTTGCCCTGAGCCAGTACTGCTTTTGGGCAATCATATTAGTTACTTAGATATCCCTTTGTTATTAGCATCAGTGCCGTGCAGCTTTGTTGCTAAGAAGGAGATTGAGCGTTGGCCTCTGGTTGCGCAAGGCTGTCGTTTAATAGGCACGGTATTTGTTGATCGCTCAATAAGCCGTGATCGGCCTAACTACAGACAAATGGTAGCCTCGAGGATTGTCAATGATGGCGACAGTATTGTTCTTTTCCCAGCGGGTACAACATCTTTATACGAAGATGTGCCATGGAAATTAGGTGGTTTTAAGCTAGCTAAAGATCATGGCATTAAGGTGCAGCCATTTCGTTTGCGCTATCGCCCAGCTCGCGAAGCTGCCTATATTGAAAATGATTCGCTTGTCCCTCATGCTTATAAATTGCTTAAACGCGGTCGCCCTTTGCATGCGGAGGTTGAATTTGGTCAACCAAGGCTTATTAACGATATTGTGGCAGATATGCATGCTATCCAAAAGTGGTGCCAAGAAGCAAATTTTCTAGATAAGTTTGCGAAGAAGGCTTAGTTTTTGCTCTTTCAAGAGCAAAGCAAGGAAGGGTGTAGGAAAACTACGCAGCTGGTTTCCCAATAAAATCAGAGGATAATCACTTCCCCCTCTTTAGGGCAGTGAACTTGCGTTTGCGATTCAAGCTTCTTCAAGACTTCTTTAGCTTCTACTAGTTTTTTGTCAATATCATTATCATTTTGGCTTGGATCATGATGAAATAAGTACAAAATCTTTACCTTGGCATCATGCGCCAAATTTGTTACTTGGCTGATACTAGAATGCCCCCAATTGATCTTTGTCAGATACTCGTGATCTCGATAGGTTGAGTCGATAATCAAAGCATCACAACCTTTAACAAAGTTACAAAGATTTTCATAATACTCTGTTGAATGGCTTGGATGACTCTTGTCATAGATTTCATTATCAGTCACATAACAAAAGGTTTTTCCCGAATAGCGTAAACGATAGCCTAAGCATTTTCCTGGGTGAGATAGAAGAAAGCTTTGCACATCGATACCTGAGATATTCAAATTCTGTGCTTGCAGGTCCCGGTATTGAATGTGGCAGGCAAATTCAGAGACTGTAATAGGGAAATATATCTGGGACATCTGCTCAGAAATCATTTCCTCAACGGATTTATTATAGTGCTGTGGTCCGAAAACCTCAATTTTATTACCAGCAATATAAAGTGGCGTAAAAAAAGGAAAGGCATTAATATGATCCCAATGACCATGGCTAATGAAAAATTTAATATTGTTTCTTTTGCCGAGTAAACTTTGCCCTAAGTTTCTTATTCCGGATCCAGCGTCAAAGATGATGATGGGGCGGCCAGGAACCTCTACGGAGACACAGGATGTATTGCCGCCATAGCGGACTGTGTCTTTACCAGGGACAGGTAAAGTGCCGCGAACACCCCAGAACTTGATTTTGAATGTCTGGTTGAGAAGGGTGTAGATATCATCAAGAAAAGTTTCAACAACTATTGGTTTGATAAGATAAAGATCTGTGCCATTTTTTTGCGCAAGCTCTCGGTCATAGTCAAAAGATTTTGACGTCAAGACAACAGTTTTTGCTTCTTTAAGAGACTCAATTTTCTTAAGGCGACTCAAAAACTCGATACCGTCCATATCGGGCATCATGATGTCTAAAATAATGCAGTCAACTGTTTCATTAGATAGGACCTCTAAGGCTTTGACGGGTGAGGTTTCGGTAAAAACCTTGTGCCCCTTGTTTTCAAGTAGCGTTTTGAGAAGGACAAGGTTTGTTTTATCATCGTCAACGATGAAGAAAGAGAACATCTCACATCCACTTCTATGACTTTAGATTCATCCTATCATAGGCAGAGGATGCGGTGCGGTATGCAGCAAGGAAGGTTTTTCCTATACCCCGGATTTCACTTCTTGGCTATACCATTTCCAGCGGTAATTCCTTAGCAGTCTTTTCCATAGCAATCTGATCAAGTTCAATTGTTTCAAACAGGGCACGGAAATTGCCACCACCGAAACCTTCATCTCCTTCGCGTTGGATAACCTCATAGAACATGGGTCCGCCCCGATTGCTGCCAATTTGTCGTTCAAGCTCTTTTGAGAAAATTTGTAGCAAGTAACCAAACTCATTGCCATCAACCAGAATAGAATACTTCATGAGCTGTTGGCGATCTTCTCTGATCATGCCTGTAAAGCCATTTGCTTTAAGTCGAGCATCAACCTTAGAGTAGTACTCAGCTGGAGCATCTAAGAAGCTGCCACCTTTAGATCTGAGCTCAGCCATTGTTTTGATGATATTAGGTACTTTCAAGGCAACATGTTGAATACCTGAACCGCCATTGTCTGCCAAATAGATGTCAATCTGGGAGTTGCGAAAGAAAGGCGCTGCGGGTTCATTATTTGCAAACTTAATGCGTGAGGCTGGATGCCACATTACTTTCGATCTTAAGCCGCTACCAACAGGTAAATTGGGGTTGACATCATTAGTGTGAAAGTCGATCTTCCAGAAATCAGCTAGTCCTAAGACGTCGCGATAAAAAGCCATGAGCGGTTGCAAGGTTTTGACATTGACGGTCATATGATCAATGCATTCAAAACCATAGGGAGAAGTGTAAGAGCCAGCCTCAGCAGTCATATGAAAATTAGGGCTAAAACTCTTGTATTGGCTATCATCAATGATACGAATACCAACATCATCAATAGCAGTAGCTAGTGCCACTTGGGTAAACTTACCTTTATTATCAGATATAGTCATTGGGCTGTAGTAAAAAGTTGCTTCGCGATCAGCAAGAAACTTATAAGCCAAGTCAAAATTATCAGTACGAAAATTGAGAAAGCTAATTCCTTCTGGATGTTGGCGTAAATATTTTGCAGCAACAGACCAGTCTTTTAGAGGCTTAGATAAGATGAGATGGATATCTTTGCCACCAGCCAGTACCTTGCGTTCCATCCCTTCTTTTTTCTGTGCTTCAGATGTTGAAACGCCAATAGTTTTAAATCCAAGGGTTTGGGTGTAAAATTTTTCTGCTCGCTCTAGATCTTCAACATATTGCTCATAGCTATGATAGTTCGTTATAGGTAGGTATGACATTGTGGTCCCCTTTATTTTTTGCCAGCGAAGATATTGTGTCTTAGAGCCTGATTGTATTCAAGCGTCAATTCTTGAGATTGCTTATATTGCCACAGCCAAGTGCCGCCAAGAGCACAAGCGCTCAGAGGGAATAAATAGGGAGCGACAAAAAAAGTGATGCTACTACCAGCGGCAAGGTAAAAGAACTTGCTCGACCAGTTTAAATTATTCAATCTTTGTCGTGCTTCGGGGTGTACTTGTTCAATGACAGGTTCGAAAGAAGCCCAGGTTGGGCGCTTTTCGCTGACTATAGGAAAAAGCGAGAAACCACCAGCATTGATTTTTGTTAGGCTAAAACGAGTGAACTCTGCCTGTCGTTGCACATCAGAAGTAAGCTGGCTGCTTTCCTTGGGTATACCGCCGTCCCATGTTGTAGTTTTGCAAGAAACAAAAGTTAGAACAAAAATAGCCAATAAAAGGATTCGCATCCCTAAATCCTCCGGCTTAGGTGTGACATTTATTTCAATGTAGCGAGAAAATTGATACGGTGCAAGTCTGATACGATATATTTAGGTTGTAGGACAGGGTTAGAGTCAAGGTAGATTGCGTTGTAGAAAAAACAAACTACTATCTTTCACGCCAAAGAGTATAGTGCCGCCATCAGGCTGGCTAAAGATGCGCCGCATTTCCCCATGGCGAGTTGAATCTAGACAGTTAGTCCTTGAAGCAAAAGGCTCTGAGCTTTTGCCATCTGCAGCAATAGCTAAGATGCGGCATGCTAGAGGTGGCGAACCTGCGTTATCAAAATAGCCACCTAAGAGAAGCTTGCCATCGGCGCGTGCTGTCAACACTTCTGCAAGCATACCGGTATCATTTGAAGGTATTGCTATTTGCATGATGCCATTTGTTCCAAAAGTATTGTCAATGAAACCTTCTGGCGTCATAGCTGTTAATACGATATTGCTGGCATTATATCCTGCGATAACGAGACGGCCATTTAGTTGTCTAGCAACACGCGCTGAAAGAGGTTGAATATTATCGCTGGTGTGGCTGCTAGTTGTTGCTTTTCCTTGAGAGGTTGAGGCGAAAGTAGTGTCTAGAGAACCATCTATGTTGTAGCGTTCGATAGTAATGAGGCCTTTTGCTGATGTTGCGTTAAATACTAGAAATTTCCCATCAGGAAGTGCCATGAGGCCTGGAATTTCACCGTTATTTGGCAGGTGAAGAGCAAGATTTTGGTTAGTACTCCAGTTGAGACTAGTGCCATCGTAGGCATATTTAACGAGAGCATAGTTGGAGACTATACTGCCATTATCACCTGCTATATCACTGATCATTAAAGCAATATAAGTGCCGCTTGGGGTAAGAATTAGTTCCTGAATATTGCTGTCTCGGCTGCTGAGACGTGTTGTAAATCCACCATTTTTACCAAAAGACCTGTCTATCGCACCTGTTTTTGTGAAGCGAACTAGCATCGCGTCGCGCTCCCTATTATTACTTCCACTATAGGAAGCCCCTCCGGCAGCAATCGAGCCATCAGGGCTTACAGCTAGTGCATAAGCTACATCTCGTCGGCTTCCAGGAAAGCGTGCTATACCATTTTCGCCAAAGGCTGTATCGAATTGTCCTTGAGGGGTTAAGCGCGCTAATATTAAAGGAACATCTGCATCAAATTGGGTAGTACCACCAAGAAGCATTTTGCCATCTGCTTGGTAAGCCGCAGTATAATAGGCTATTGTGTTGCCTTGATCGCTTAGCGATAGCATGCCAGCATTGCCAAAATTTTGATCAAGAGCGCCGTGTGTCTGAGAAGTGCTTGCTACTATATTGAATATTTGGCTAGTCATGAGCGGATGATCTGATTTTGCTGTTAGGTGCTGTTCTGCATTAAAAGGTGGCATAAGAAAAGGTATCGATTGATTGCCATTGTTGATTGTTAAGAGACCTTCGTTTGTTCCTAAAGTTGTTGTATCGCAGTTGCTTGTTGTAGTTGTAAATGTTCCAGAACCACTTGTTGTCAGTGTTAAATCAATATTAAAAGGAGCTGGCATAGCATTGCCTTTAGCATCAAGTAGGCTTACTTGAAACAGGCTGCAGGCTGTCAAAGACTGCTTATTAGGCCCTTTAATCTCTAGAACCCCTGATAGATTAAAAGAATGACTGCTAATTGGTGTCAAGCTTTGAGTAGGTGAGGTAGCTCGGATAGTGAAACCTTCACCTAGACGATTAATGATAAAAGATGAAAATGTGGCTGTACCTTGAATAGCTTGTGTTTCGAAACCGAAAGCTTGGGCTCCAGTGGGGTTTGTATCCATAGATAAGATAATTTTATCTGTAGCTTTTGTATCAACTTTGCCATCAGGTCCAATAATATTTACTACCACTGGGATAGGAGCGCCAACCAAGCTGTTTCTTGGCTGAGTAACAAAGGCAAGCTGGCTTGTAACCGTGTTTGCATTAGCGCGGATAGTAAAGGTTAGAGATTTACCAGGTAGTGCTCTAGAGCTTGCGAAAGCTGTAACAGTAGTGAGAGGAGATGGTAGTGAAAAGGTGCTGGAAGCTATACCTTCAGCATTAGTTTGTGAGCGCTGAGATGTGAAGAGGCCTTGAGGAATACTGGCCCAAACAACTTCAACACCGCTATTTGGGTTACCGAAGGCGTCTTTGACATAAACCTCTAGGCTTACAGGACCTCTTGTGGGCATAGGTTTTTCCAGAGGAGATTTTGCCTCTAATCGCGTTGGGGTTGCAGCGATTGTTGTAATTTGAAAAGCGACTTCATCTTTTTGTTTATCGATAGAAACTTGGACCTTAGCAGTTGCTGTTTTCTTTGGCGTAAAAATAGCTGTAGCGATACCATTTTTATCTGAGGCGGTGATTTTGCTGATACGGCCTAGTTCAGTAGGAACTTTCCACACAGGAGTTATTCCACTGGCGGCTGTGCCATCTGAATTGGTGATAGCAATTCTTAGAGTTGCAAAGACTTTGGGATCATAAGTTAGTGAAAGAGAAAGCTTTGTCATATTGCTCAAGCTATAAAGGGTGTTGTCTTGTATTACGTTAGAGACTGAAGAACGCTGCACTGCCCTAGGCCCTGAAGCGCAATTAGATAGCATTGCTAGGAAAATAAGGATGAAATATTGCTTCATGAAATCCATTTCCAAGGAACTTTTTTGACTTATCGACAGCTTTTGGTATGAGTTTAATAAGAATTTTGTCAGAGACAGTTTGTTATCTTTTTGAGCTATAATATTTACAAGTAGAATGCCGACATAATTTCAGATTTAAAGGATATAGGTGCAATGAAAGAAAGACGGGAAGATGGTCGGCGAAAAGTAAGTGTTCGCTATGACCGTCGAAAATTTAATCGTAGAGGAAAAGTTTTTTATTATGAGCGCAAGATTCATCTAGGTGACACTCAAGTCATGGGAGGATCTGTATACTATGCTCAGTATTGGTATCTCATAGGAGAAGCAAGAGAAGAATATCTTCAATTCTTTCTAGGAAATAATTTCGGCAAGTTTATGACAAGCGGTGTAAATCTTGTTACTGTAGATGTCGAAGGTAAATACAAATATCCTTTATTTGCTTACGATGAAGCAACTGTCACAGTTAAAACGATCAAACTGACTAGAGCTAAATTTGTTTTAAAAATGGAAATAATTAAAAGTAATGGTGAAAAATCT
>CALBMD010000020.1 GCA_937896265.1 uncultured Pseudomonadota bacterium | reverse complement strand
TGACAATAAAGACTTAGTGCCAGAAAGCACCTTTTCAACTGCCATGCTAATGAACCAGCACAGCTTTTCATAAGTAAAACCTAAAGCATACTTTTTTACTTGGAAGAGCTAGAGTTTCCTAATTCCTCCAAGTAATCTTCCACCTGCAATTTAAGATCTCAGATAAAAGGCAAGGTCGCTAAACGTCTTATACCATCCCTGATAGGCTCTTAAAAAAAGAGCTTGAGGATGTTATGGCACGCCACCCTTTTAGTCATTTAAGTTATTGGTCGACTTTTTTCTTGCTGGGTGGCTTTGTTGGCCTTTTTGTAATGCACACAAAAGTAAATTATGCCCTCTTAGCTGTTGGTTTAAGCTTTTTTCTTTTGCTAGCTTGGGTCTGTCTGACAATTTCATGGTCAAAAATCACAGTTAGCCTCTTGGCCTTTGGTTGGGGTTTTTGGCACCACGCACCTTCACCTCCTACCTCTGCATGCTCCATAGCTGTAACAAGAACCACCCTTGGCCAAGGACCTTCGCTTATTTTTGAGTTAGATGGTAAAGATTATCTGGCCTTTGGCAATAGCGAATCAGGCAACATAGGGGGCGTTAAAACTGGACACAGAAAGGACATCCTTGGCCGTATTAGAGCCAAGTTTGTCGAAACAAACCGTAGCTATCACCCATACTTGCTTGTTGAACACTTAGCTATAAGCCTGCACCAACTCATTAGAAATCAGATTTATCAAAATCCTATTTCAATCCAAGGTTGGCTTGCTTGTTTTTTCTTAGGGGATAGTACCCTAGCAAAAGAATTACTATTTGAGAGTTTTAGACAAACAGGTCTTATACATTTACTCGCTATTTCCGGCCTTCATATCTCCCTTTTAAGTTATTTCTTTTTCTTATTTTCGCTTGGGCTTGCACAGATTTTATATGCCTTTAACCTAATGCTACCTGCTACATTTCAGCTATTAAAAGTCATTTGTTCGCTTTTTTCTATTCTTATCGGCTTTGTTTTTGTTTTAGCTATCCATTCACCCTTTTCAGCAACAAGAGCTATTATGATTGCAAGCATTCACATATTAAGAACTTGCTTTTTTTCCACTTTGACAACAAAAGAAAGTGTTCTTTTAGCCTTTAGCGCTCAATCACTTATTTTTCCTTTGGCTATGATCCATGAATCTACTCTTTTAAGCTGGGGCTCTTATTTATTATTAGTGGGAGCAAAAGGTAATTTGGCTGCCTTGACAACCACTATAAAAGTCCAACTCAAACTTTTTGTTTTTGTTTGCGCGGTCTTAGGCCAGTACTATCTGCTATCGCCAATCAGTAATCTTTTAATTTTATCGGTGTTGCCTTTTATCGTTTTTTGTTCGCTTTGCTCCCTATGCATCAATCTGATACCAAAACCAATTTTTCAAATAGCGGTCTGGGTGCAAGAAAGCTTTTTAGAATGCATTTACAAGATGGCAGAAGGCTTTGCCTTGGTACCCTATGCCAATGATGATCCTTTGTTTTCTGGATATCTACCAAGAATAATTGCTATTTTTGCTTCTGTTTACTTTCTCCTAAACTCTTTGAAAAGAATCGCCGAAGAGCCAACGCGAGCCTAGCTCAGACTAAGGAGAAAGCCGTGAGCGAAAAGCGTCCCTGGGAAGGTCAGAAATTATTGCTAGTTGATGATTCATCTATGATCAG
>CALBMD010000019.1 GCA_937896265.1 uncultured Pseudomonadota bacterium | reverse complement strand
TAAGCTATGAATCGGAAGAAAGAGAGATTTTTTAAACTAGCGTCCTCTTGTTATCCATAATAATGTCGTTAAATCGAAGAAGTTTCTTCGTATAATTTTTTAATCATCAAATTGCTTCTAATCAGCTATAAATTCTGATTTTGCTAGCTGATTAAGGTTTGGTGTCATAAGAGATTTTTCAAGTAAATTTCGAAATTTTTCAATGAAAGCTTGATCATGTGTTGAATGGTAAGAACTTTCATTATAGTGAACTAATTCATGAGCCATAGCATTTATAAGCCAAGCAAAGTGACTTGGGTTAAACACTTTGTTTTTCTTATCACGAATATAGTTTTGATAGCATGATCCTAATATATTAAATCCAATGCTATGAAGTTTTAATGAAGTGTGAGCATCTGAGTGATTGGCTTCACAATAAAGCATGATTTTTAAAGATATACCAAAAGCTTCAGCATAAAGTTTTTCAACAAAGCTAACAAAAGCAAGATAGTTCTCGCGCTCACCTTTAAGTTCTACAGGTATTTGCGATTCTGGTAGAAAATCCACAAAACGCATTGGCTTATGAGATTTTGCTATTGGAACTGGAGACAGTGCCTTTTGTTGATCGACTGGTGAAAATCCGGCAGCAGATGTTGCCGGCATCTTAAGCGCTGCTTGAGCATTGGTCCTAGCTTTTTCTCTTGCTTTTAACAAGGCTGAATACTCTTGAGCTTCCTCTTCCTGCAAAGCAATATCACACATGTGCTTATGAATTTCTTTGTGAAATAACCCTAGTAGACTAGAACTCATCTGATTTAATAAGCTATGATCTTCGCACATGTCTTTAATTAGTTCAACGTTGGTTGTTTGATAGAATCCCGATGAATTAATGATTTTTTTATTTAAGAGCCATTTACGCACGGCACGATAGCTCTCAATATGTGAAATTCTTGCTGCTCTAAGAGAGAGAATAAAGTTTTTTACTTCATAAAAATCTCTAATATAACCGATTTCTATCAAATCAAAATTTTTGCTTTCATTAATAGCGGTTGTCAAAGCTAAGACAGGTTTAATCTCTGGCAGAGGATCTTTATTAAATTCATAATAAAAATCATATGATATTATACCTGTTGGAGCCAAACCCTTCGTTAAGGTTTGTGCTTTTTGACGAAGAATTGCCAAGGCCACAACACCTCTTATTAAAGGATCTAAAGCCTGAGCATCCATGAACTGCCGTCGATCGACACTTTGTGGTAACTGTCCAATTATATTTACGACTAGTTTAGTGCCACTTTCTAGATATAATTTCTCGATATTTAGGTGGCTAAAATAGGACGCAAGGCTGTGCTGAAAAGGCTGGCCGTTGTAATAAATTCCTTCATAGCGATTCTTGTATACTTCAAGTTGTATCATTTTGTTTGAAATAATAATCGTGCGAGACTCTATGCGATTTTCGTTGCTTAGTTGAGTTAGCTTTGCGTCTGGTAGTTTGTTGTTATTAAATGTGATCTGGATGCCTGGCATGTTATTTCCTGCTTGTATCCAGGAAAGTAGTAAAGGCATAGCTTCTGCTTGAGCATTAGAATGAGAAGATAATTTTCCAAGTATACGAACGCCTCGCACTGGATCTGCTGATGATATTTTTTTCTCCTCTTCGTAAAATAAAATATCATTGTTCGTGCGTTCAAATGACAATAGATTGTAACGATTAGCTCCAGGATAATTTAGAAAAATGACAGATGAGAAAGCTGCTATCACAGAGAAAAATCCTCGCCCAAAATTAGGGTCTAGTACACGAGAAGTTTTACTAGTTAGATTTGGAACATATAGATAAGGCAAATCTCCTTTTGCTATTCCTAAGCCATCATCAGTGATTGCTACATGAAGCTGATTTTGTTTGTCTTTATAGAGGCTTAAATCAATAACTTTAGCGCCAGCTTCGCGTGCATTTTTAATTACCTCAACCATCCAAGCGCCAGGAGTCAAATTTTGCTCAAGGCAGTCATGAATAATTTTTCTATTGATCATTTGATCGCGATAAAGGAGTTCGCAGACGGTAGAATTTTGTGAAAGTGGCCGATTTTTTTCTTTAAAATTTGGGACGCACTGAGCAACAGGGATGGCATTTAAAAGATTGATATCCATTAATAGTGGCATCCACAATGTAGAATTTTTATCCTCTAGGAAGCCTTCTTGATCTAAGCATTGTTGCAAATCTTGCAATGACTGAATAGACTTTGTAATTTGAGATCGACCGTGTAAATTTTTGCGAAACTGATTCATTTTCATGAACAGAGGATATGCATTTTCTATAGATAGTATCAAGCCTTCTCCTTGGTTAGAAAGCATCATAAGGTTGCTTTCTAACATGAGCCAAGCTCGTTCTTGAAGTTGGGTGCGAAGAGATTCCATTTCATAACGATCATGCAAAGTTTGCGCAAGGCGGTCGGCTTCCGTAAGGAGAATAAAAAAAGTTTTCATATCTAGATTGAAATAGCGATAGAAAGCAATAATGTCTTTACGATATGTCATAAGTAATGGAAATAGCGTATATCGGTTAATATTATCCTGTGCTTTTTCAACTTGAGCAATAGCAGCTTTAGCAATTTTCTCGCTCTCTAAGCTAATAGGATTGTTAAAAGATTTAAAGAAGCCATCATTTGTAAAAAGTGATTGAGAGTATTCATTTTTATTATCACTTTCCTCTGTATAATGAGAATTTCTATCTTTTGTATTATCATCGATTTTTTTAGTGAAAAGGTCACTTGCATCAGATGCAGAGTTGTTGTGGGCAGGAGTACTCATTGCAGCTAAAAATTTGTGAGAATAATCTAGCAGTGGTGTAAAGTTAAAATGAACACTATTTTCCCACAAACGCAGCATATCGCAGGCTAGGTTAAAGAAAGCTACTCCTTGTGAACCCATTGAGGTATCTAAAAAATAGCAAATTCGACCATTCGAAGCTTCAAAAGAGGTAAATGGACGGTTTGTTAGCTTCGCCCAATAGAAGTCTTTAGATTTTTCAGTCCAGTGAGGTTTTGGTAACCGCATCGGTAGAATTTCTTCGTTCAAGAAGATTGGCTTTTTTCCAAAGATTTCTTTGATAGCGACACTTTCAGCTTTGGCCGGCAAAATGTGTGTATAATTCTGTTCTAAGATTTGACGAAGGTTAGCAAGGACAGGAGCATCTAGGGCTGATGTAAGTGGTGCCAAACTGTTGAGGGCATAGGTATCTTTTGTTCTTGCTAAGTTGAGAAATAAAGTATGTAAAAAAATTTTTACTTGTGGTTGATGTACAGACCAAGTCGTCGTTGTGCCAATATCAAGAGAAGTAGAAATAGGAATTATGAGATAGCGGCATGCATGTGCTGTTTGATGATAAAAGCTTTCTACGACTTCTGATCCTCGTAAAAAAACTACTCGGCTTGTTCCTGTTTCAAAGGGAGAGTTACACCCTGACTGATACCTATGATCATTAATCAAACGGCCTTGTACTTTTATAGGAATTGGCGAGAAACGAAAGCGCTTTTGGATAAAAGATGAAAAATATTCTTCATCTAAGTGTGCTAGCAAAGGGCTGGTAATAGTGATCTGAGTACCGAGTTGGCTGGATTGTTTTTTACTAATTGTGACGAGAATACGATTCTCTTTAAGGTTGAAAATAATTTGATAGGCTTGAGAAGATTTTTCCTGTGTTTCGACTGTAATTTTTGCAGATTCATCACTCAGAAAATGTAGGATACTAAAAAAAGAAGTCCCTTGATGTAATCCTAGCTGAGAGCTGCTTGTACGATAAGGAGAAAGCAAAGACAAAATTATGGTGGCAAGATCCATTCCAACACCTGAATCAACTATGTTGAGTTGTGAATTTGTTTTTCGAACATAGATTGAGCTATTAATGCTTTTATTTGGCTGCTTAAGATGCGCATCTATGGCATTAGCAATTAGAGCTGAAATTGCTGATTTTGGAGGTAAATGATGATGAATGAGCTGATGTAGGTGTCCTGAATGTTTGACATAGTTGGGATGATAGGCAGCAAAATGGCTCTTTGATTTTTTCCTCAGATGGTTGAGAAAAGAAGGGATATCATTCAGATTTTTTATGTTAGGAGCCTGTTTTACCTCGGGGTTATAATTTGCCATTGTTCCTACAAAATCAAGAAGATCGAGCGTGATTTTTTCGGGCGGCGGGGGGTATAAATAGTTATAAAGGCGAGAGCCATGACTAGTGCTGGAAACAGAAAGGACAAATAACAGTAACAGTTTGTATTGCATCGAAGCCTCCAAAAGTCTTCGATACAATAACTAATTTAAAAAAGAGTTCCAGTGAAAAGTTCAATTCAAAAATTTTTACGAAACATTCTTAATTCAGAGGATACTTGACTTGTATTCGATTTCTTTTGCAAGATAAGGGTAGTTGGGTTCAATTGGATATTGTTTTGCTTTCCTGTTAGCGAATAACTTGTGACCATATTGCTTTAGAAATGAAGCCGTAATAATGAAAGCATAATTTCTCTCAGCACTAGACCCTTCCTCCCCTATAT
>CALBMD010000018.1 GCA_937896265.1 uncultured Pseudomonadota bacterium | reverse complement strand
GATCGGTCGTTAGAGTATATACCCTGCAATCATAGGCATCATCAATCGATACACAGTTTGCTGTGCCATCAGCTTTCATACCACGAAAACTAAAGCCATCGGGGCAGACGAGAGAAGAATCTGCCATTTCAACACAAATGGGCCTTCCCAAATTATCTTCTTTCGGCTGATCATCTGTCAGTTTATAAGGAATTGTGCATTTGCATTTAGCATGACCTTTGTTGTCGATACCAACTAATTTTGACCCGATAGGGCAGTCTGTTTGATTTCCTGGTCCAAAGACATCTGTCATGCGCACAGTGAAGAAACGTGGTTGATCAGGATAATCTTTAATCAGTGGCTGTCTTTTACCGGCAAATGTCGCATACTTGCCAGGTATGCGCTTTACCTTATAAGTCAAATGCACCTTAACAGCCCCTTTGGTACAGGTATTACCTGCTAAAGGGTCGCATTCAGCAAAGAAACGAGTTTCTGTAGTAAAAAGACAGTCTTCTTGCGAAATTTCACATCTTTTGCCAGTTGCGCTATAATTTACCGCTGTATTATCATCAGCAGAGCTAAGCCTTGTGTTATTTAAAATAAGGCTAAAAGGCTGCAAAATTGGTCTTGTTGGGTCTGTGAGATCAGCGGTGCAGCCAGAGCTTATTCCTAACAAACAATTTCTAAATTTTGTATTCTCTCCTGCAAACAATGATGAGGATAAGCTTTGATAAATCACATTGGGCGATCTGAGATTTGATTCCAAATCAAAAGCAATAGTTTCTTGCGTGGCCCTTAGATAGACCTGATATTTCACAGCATAGCTACCAAAAAATGCTTGCAGCAAACCATAGGCAACAACGCTCATTATGCCCAACGAGACTAAAACCTCGACAATAGAAATGCCCCGCTGCCTGTCGCGCAAGTGATAACTCCCAGATTTTGCTCCTGTCTGCTATTCTTTTAAAAGTATCACACCCAAAGGGATTTAAGAAGAATAAGAAGATCTACTGTTCAGGGAAAGGCACGATTCATTGATTGATCTTGCCAAAATCGGTTTTGATGGGTAAATTACAGCATTTTTCTCAAATCAATCGCCGCTTTCATGGGTAAAATATGTGGAAAACCCAGCAACTTGTTGTAAGTCTTAGTGAGCCTGAACTAGGTATCGGTCTTATAGATAAAATCGACACCCAGCGAAATTTGCTGGATGTTACATTCGCTCAAACAGGGGAAAGACGCATCTTTTCTGTACAAAGTGCACAGCTTAGACGTTTTACCCGCAGTCCAGGTCAAAAGGCTAGGCTTGCAACTGGTGAGATCGTTCTCATTGAAGCGATTATAGAAAAAGATGGGCTTTTCCAATATAAATTCGCAGAAAGCACCTATTGGGAATATGAACTTAGTTTCCCAAACCATCAAGAAAGTCAGGCTATCAAAGCCTTTGAAGGTGGTTTTGCTACTAGCCCTGAAGCCTTTGAGCTAAGAACAAAAGCAAGGCATATCGAAAAATTACAGCGTTCAAGCCCTGTAGCAGGCTTTGTTGGCGCTAAACTTAATCCTCTAGCACATCAACTTTATGTGGCATCTGAGCTCTCTTCACGAGAGCGTGTACGAGCAGTACTTGCAGATGAAGTCGGTCTTGGTAAGACAATCGAAGCAGGCTTAGTCTTTGCAAGACTCCGTGCCCAGGCAAGAGCAGGCCGAGTGCTCTTGGTTGTTCCAGAATCTCTCATAAATCAGTGGGTTTTTGAGATGTACAATCGCTTTAACGAGCTATTTGCAATTTTTGACCCAGCTCGTCTTGAAAGTGAATGGGATGAGGAACAAGTTTTTGATGCAGCGCAAAAAATTATCGTCTCTCTAGAATCTTTGAGCAACGAGCCTCACATCCTTGCTGGCATTTTAAATACAAGCTGGCAACTTGTCATCGTTGATGAAGCTCATCATTTAAGGTATGGTGAAAACGAACCAAATCGCCAGTGGCTAGCGGTAAAGACCTTGGGTAACCAAGTAGATCATCTGCTACTTCTAACAGCAACGCCCCAAATTTTTGGTTTAGAAAACGAATTTGGTCTTTTAAACATAGTCGATGAATCAAGATTTTCTGATCTTCATGATTTTTATTTAGAGACAAAAAAAGGACGCAAAAGCGCTAGCTTAGCTAAAAAATTGCGCCAAAACAAACTTGAGCCACAGGATCTACTTGCTTTAGAAAAGCTCCTTTCTGCTCATGAGGTGCAAAAATTTACCGCCGATCCAAGTCCGAAACAAAGAAAAAAGCTTATTCAAAGTTTAGTCGATAGACACGGTACTGGTCGTGTATTATTTCGCAATCGACGAGCTCGTTTATCAGGGTTTCCAACACGGAATGTTG
>CALBMD010000017.1 GCA_937896265.1 uncultured Pseudomonadota bacterium | reverse complement strand
TAATGCAAACAGATCACCTGACGCCGCTCGGGCCGATGCGGCCGCGACGGCTGGTGATGACTCTGTTGTTTGTAAGTATGCAGATGTAAAAGAGACCCGGAGGCACAGGGTTCAAGAACATCTTCTTCTAGCTCCCCACTATCATAGCTAATCGAAAGCGAATCTCCCGCCTTGTAGGCTGCCAATATCTCATCGTCAAGACTCTTGCGCGGAATGCGGAACATCAAACGATGGGTTCCCCAATTAACTACATATAGGAAAGCATCGAAATAATTTTTCATCAGAATGTCGGGATTTCCCTTAAAATCGCCAAAATTGTAGATGTTCACAAAACTGGTGGCAGAAATCTCAGCACGCGTTGAAATAGCGCGTAAGCTTTGCATTTCTTTCTTGTTAAGTGGTTGATCAATCGCTCGAAATTCATAGTATTAGTACTCACTCACCTGTTATCCTCCACATCAAAGAGATATCTCATCCCTTATGGTTTCAAAATAGACTGAACTACTTGGCATCCATAACATAAGACCGCTTCCAGATTTATCATTATAGCTCTCTCAATTTTCTGTGATAGCAGAGATCACAATTTTTGTAGCCTCTGCAACAATCGCTTCCCGAGGCCTTGCCTCTTTTTCTTTTTGGGTAAAATAAACCACAATGACAATAGGCGCTCTATTAGGTGGCCAGAGTATAGCAATATCATTGCTCGTCCCATAGTCCCCCGTCCCAGTCTTGTCACCAACAATCCAATCGTTATGAACACCTGCCTTGATGCGTGAGGCTCCAGTTGTATTACCTCTGAGCCAGTGCTGAATTTGTTCTCTCTGTTTTGGATTTAGGACATCCCCAAACACTACTGAACGTAATGTTTTTTCCATTGCAGCCGGGGTTGTCGTATCTCGAATATCCCCAGGGATTGCGGTGTTCAAATCAGGTTCCCAACGATCCAGCCTAAAGCTATCATCGCCTATAGCTTTTGTGAATTTATTGACGGTTCCCAAGCCACCAAGCTCTTTAATCAGTAGATTTGCTGCTGGATTGTCTGAATATTGGAGCGTAGCTGCACACAATTCCGACACAGTCATTCCAGTGTCAACATGTTTGCTTGTGATGGGTGAATATCCGGCAGATTGGACAGTCTCCTTATCGATTGGTATGTGCTTACTTAACAACTGTGCGTTAGTGCTGGCTTCTTTTAAAATAGCAGCCGCTAGCACTGCTTTGAATGTACTGCAGAACGGAAATCGTTCTTCGGAGCGAAAATTGAAATGCTTGTTAGTTACAGTATCAAAGGCTGAGATACCAATGCGCCCTCCAGAAGAGTTTTCCAAATTTTCTAACTTCTTCTTCCATGACGAACTACGATCAAATGATTTATAACAAAAGGTGCAAACAGCAAGGAGCATAAAAGCGATCGATACAATTGCAGATTTTGGTGTCTTATATTTCAACTTCATGTTGAATCACCTAATTTTGTTTGCTAATCATTGTTTTTAACTTCTTCAAAACAACTGCAGATTTTTTCCTAGGATCGTTTTGACGCTATTCCAGAACAAGAGTCTAGCATCATTTGGCTTCTATACTTAGTTTAAAAAGAGGAATGCTATCCTTTGATAAAGCTATTAAGTCAAATTGAATTTTAGCTTTGAATTCGGAGCTTAATTGCAAACTGTGTAGGCTGCCGCTTTGATCTCAACTCTAAAGAACCACCCATAGCTTGCAATAAGAGAGAGCAAAGACTCAAACCAAGGCCTGTTCCCTGGCCTGGAGGTTTAGTGGTAAAAAATGGCTCCATAATCTTTGTTGCTACATCATCAGCGATGCCGAGCCCT
>CALBMD010000016.1 GCA_937896265.1 uncultured Pseudomonadota bacterium | reverse complement strand
ATAACTGATTTCAAAAGAATGTACCACACAGCTGCCAAGAAATACCACCCGGATAAGGATAGAAATGAAGATCACGAAAAAATAATGAGAAAATTGAATGAGGCTTGGGCAATATTACAGGAAAACACTGTAACATCTCGGCTTAGAGCCCCAAGAGGGCAACAGCAACCTGCTGCAGCAACTGATCCTGCGCTGTTAGGGAACTGAACTTAAGAGTCGAAAGCAGTAGACACATCACCCTTCTTTGCACAATTTTCCGTGATAAGTACCGCGGCAGCCTACAATTTTGCTACGCATTGGGATCATGAAGAAACTGTTTGGCAAGATAATCAACCCGTAGGAAAAAAGCTTATTATTGCTCACAACTTCTATCCAAATTATTTGAAGAAGCAAAGCTTCTTCTCGTTCATATCAATCTACGAATACCATCTGTTAATGCCGATTTGCCATTGCTATCATCAAAAGCCACAACTTCGAGGTGCCTTACAGCTTACCAGGATTAGCGCCAGCTAATTTTGCCAATGACAATTTGATACCTAGGCCCACTGATTGAGCCTACTGCTTCCAGAGACTATGGGCTCCAGCAATCTTATCATTAGACTAAAATCCAAAGCATTGCAGCTAGGTAGGATATTCTACTATTTTTTCAAGGTATTATCTGCGATACCGCTCCCTGCACTTGACTTTTTGAAGGAAATCTGTTCAATTCCATCAAAAGTAAAATACAAGATTTAAAGGCTTGGAGAAAAAGCCATGACTGCTAACTACCAACGCATTTTCTTGTTAACGTATGCTTTACTTTTAAGCACGGCACAAAGTAGCCTCTCTATGGCAAATGTGGTCATCCGCATTTCTTCTTTGGAAGCGGAGACTAAGGACTTAGGCTTTGCCAAAACAGAGGCGGTTAGGCCTTCTTCCTGGGACAAAGAGTTAAGCGATCAAGATAAGCTAGATCTAAGAAATAAAGTGTTGGAAGAAACTGGCAAAGAGCTTGCTATTGAAGCCGATGATATTGACTCGTCAAACTCAAACTTTTTTATCTTAATGTCGCATGAGCGCCGAACCAGGCAATCAAAAATTAAAGAAAACCTATGGGTAAACTCTGATTTAACAGACGAATATATTGAAGTACTTGAAGTCAAGCCTGCTCCCAAAAGTTACCTAGATAAGATTACTGGAGTGGCATCTAATATTATCTACCAATACTTAGCTGGGTCTGTAACTGCTATCTTCATCACAAGCATGTTCTTTATCGACCTAACAAGAGGTAGTGATCCTCAAAATAAAAGAGAGTTTGGTAACTCTCCTCCAAAGCGGAAAAGAAAGTATGATTTTAGCCATATTCACTTGCCTGAAGCTAAATGGTCTGAATATTGGAAGCAAGAAAGAGATTATGATAACGGGCTCAAGTCCTCTTCTCCCTATATGAATGAGCACGAGGCCTTACTCTTACTACAAGAGTATTCATCCTTAACCGAGCCCACAAAAAGGGAAGGCGACAGGGACATAACTAAGTTAAAAAAGCTGACAATAAAAGATTTAAAAAGAATGTTCCGCACCGCTGCCCTGAGCTGCCACCCAGATAAGGGCGGAGATGCACAAAAAATGAAAAAATTGAATGAAGCTTGGTCTATAGTACAGAAAAAATACCTAAATACTGCAAATTAATTCTGCTCGACCAGCGGCCTTCTGAAGAGAGATAGCAGCACCTGCTGCTGGGTATATCCTAACGACCTGGACCTGGATTGACTGACCGACCAGGGCACTCATTTGCCCTCGAGCCTTTTGAAAATTAGAAGACTGCTCTAAATTTTAGCAACAGTAAGGATAAGCGTTTGGAAGAAAACTGCGCAGCTGGTTTCTCCCAAGAAGGCTTTTTTTGGAAACCAGTTGCGTGGTTTTTCCAGACCTCCCCTTGCTTTCTAGTCGTCAAGGCATTTAGGTGCATATGCCCTGCCTGAATCACCCAAGCCTACATCAGCCGCATATGACGTGATAAGGCGAGAAGCTGCTACCGATATCTATAGCTTAGACCTGTCGGCAAAGATCCTTTTCGATTTCATCACGAAGAATAAGCATAAAACTCAACTATGATCAGTTGCATTTTGGAAGAGGGTCGAGCGGTAATGCACCTCAGTTTCAAGAGACGTTGGGGAGATGAACTAAGGACTATTGGCCTTCTTCCTCTTCCACGAGACCATTAGTAATGATTGGCACCTATATAAAATTTATTGACACTTGTCACATTTATATGACATTCCATCAACAAATGGCCATATTATAAATTTAAGGGTCAACAAATGAAGAATGCTCTCATTACACTGATTTTTCTTAGTATTTTTGCATCAAGCTCTCTTTCTTCGCATCCCAAGACAAAGGTTGTTCGCGACCCGAATATACCTTGGAACCTGGACATGAAACTTTTCGCTAAGATACTAACTGGTCGAACTTTCATTATTGACGCGCATTCAATGATAACAGTTGAGGAATTACGCGAAAGGGTCATTGACCAAATTGGGGAATATTTTCCCAGGGTATCTGAAGGTAAAGTACGAATCGTCAGACTTTATGACTGGCAGTGGCAAGAGATTACTAAAGAAGCTAATGAACAAGAGTTTATTTGGGATACTGGGCTTCGTAACGAAAGCACCATTTATGCGCAGGTATCTTATCGCACCTCTTCTTAAAACAGATCCTCAGCACTCTTAAATAGTTCGAAATGATTGTTTAATGAGAGAAAACTTCATCCGGCTTTTGAGAAGCTGTAATTAAGCAGGCTGCTAGCCCCTGATATCCCATACTCTTTTTTGTAGCTAGCAGCTGAAGAGCTGCCTTTCAATTCGTCTGGAAAATTGATATA
Source organism: uncultured Pseudomonadota bacterium (assembly GCA_937896265.1). Lineage (GTDB taxonomy): Bacteria > Bdellovibrionota_B > Oligoflexia > Oligoflexales > Bog-1112 > CALBMD01. Next base: position 74 of record CALBMD010000016.1, on the reverse strand, counting down.
GAATGCCTTACTTTTAGATTTGTGAACTACCAACCTTAAATCACTTACATGATTTAAGGACACCCCTAAAGGGG
>CALBMD010000015.1 GCA_937896265.1 uncultured Pseudomonadota bacterium | reverse complement strand
CATCAAAAAGCGGCGGCAAACTAGCCATTTCGATGTCACGAAAATTACTCTCTCCCTCTGGCACGTTGCTAAGCATAGCCTGTTCAGCGCCAACTTCTGCCAGATCTAAATGCAAAATCCGCGGCCAATTTTCTAAGCTTGATGAATTTTCATACCAAAGTTTGTTCATTTTTAGCTGATTTTTAACAAAAATCAGAAAATCTGTATGAGTAAACCGACGCAACCGCTGTGGAGCTAAAGGGAAGACATAAACACTAATATCAACATCTTCAGTTGGCATTGCCCAAACCAGCGTACTTTCTGCATCAGCAATCTCTCCTAGTTTTTGTTTAGCGCCAAAAGAACGCATAAAGGTTTGAAAAGACTTCAAATCACCTTGATCCTGACACCTACCGCGATCAAAGCTAGTATTACTGCTTAAAGATACGATACAAGAACAAAGCGCAGGGAAGCTTTTATCAAAGGTGGCTGGCATCAACCAGATTTTTGCTTTCGATTTCATCTGTACATCTGGACAAGCTGTCAAGTCCCCGTCGTTTAGCGAACCAACAGCATAGATAGCTAGAGCATAAGAGGATGCATCAAAATGCTTTGGCAGATTATCAAGGCGTTGGTAGTGAAAATTAAGTACTTCAAGCGCTGTCTTAAGGGGGGCTACCGGGTCCTCAAGCGCGCTCTCCCCTTGCGGGTCAGCAACAAGCATCACCTGTTTCGACTTAGCACTTATGTAGCTACGAAATTCATTATCGGCACTAATAGCATCAGGGCCAGTTATATTTAATTGCCATAAGAGCATCTCGCGCGAGTCTGTAGATCTTAGCCCTAAAGACTGTCTTGATAAGCTTACGCGCACAGAAGTAACAGCTCCTTGAGCAAGGATTTGCCAATTTTCACTAGCTATGATCTTTCCTTGCAGGATTAAAGAAAGCGTTCCTTGTACAGCCTTACCTGCTCCCACCTTGGCTATTGTTATATCCCATAAAAACCGCTCTAAATCCTCTCCCGTTATTTGCCGGACAGATTTAATATAAGTGTTTATTAACTCTGGTATTTCCCTCTTGAGATTGACAAAACGTACTGTTTTTTGGCCAGCTAAAGCCTGCCAATTAAACTGATTCCAGCTATGAAAATTTTGATCGCTAATGACAATAACTGATTTCACATCAGATAGTTGCGCTAACCGGGATTTAAAAACACTCCCTAATTCTATACCTGCTCGGTGGTATCCTTTTTTAAACTGCCTTTCTAAGACAGCTTGAGCTTGCTCTAACGAATCAAATGACTCAATTTCACTAGAATGACTGGTTGAAAGAGTTAATGAGTGCTTTTTTAATAGTTCCGTTACGACCTTAAGCACTTCTTGGTGATACTCAGAGAGTGTGGCATACGCGGACAATGATGGGCTAAGATCAAGAAAAATATGGACTTTTTCTCTCTTAACATCACCTTCATTATCGCTTTGAACAGGCTCAAGAAAAAGAAAACATACTGTCAGCCCTAATAGAACAAAGAGCCAAAAAGAAAGCCAAGGCGGTGCTTTCATCTCCATTTTTTTAAATCGATCTACTGGCACTTTTAGAACTGAAAGAATAGGTAACCAAATACGTCGCCTGCGAATAGCTACTAAAAACCAGAAGAAGATAGCGAGTAAAAGCAATATCAATGCCAGAAGAGATAGGGGAGCAGGTGACAAAACCATAGCTAAATCGCCCGTCGGAGAAAATCAAGGTAGCGGCCAATAGGCGTCTCCTCTGTACTCAAAAAATAGCCTTTTTTAAACTGCGCTTTAACCCCTGCCAACCAACTTGCTATCTCCGCTTTAACTAAGGGCTGCCTAAGCTTTGTTCCTTTAACGTCTAGGCCCTTAGTCGTCTCGGCAAAATAGACATCCTGGCTATCAACCCAATCCAAAAAAATTTCTCTCGAGCTTAAGACCTGTATCATAGAAAAATGCGCTGTCTTACTTTGTAACGCATGAGGAATTTTTCCTTCGAAAAAGTCACTTACATAGTAAATATGATCAGCTTGGTTGATACGTCCAGGATGCAAGCGATAGAGAAGTGCTTGATCTGGATCAAAGCCTTTTTCCCAAATATATTCAAAGTAACCTAAAATTTCAGTTATCGACCGTAGACGAAAAATTACTGTCGGCTCCTGTTCTGTCAAAAACAAGAGCAGATGAACGCTATCCCCATCTCTTAGGTGTCTATGAGCAAGATGGCAGCCAATACGCAAAGCAATTTCAGCCTTCGACGTAAAATTCTTTTCTGGCCATCGCATGGAAAATGCTAGTTTTAGACCGATTGTAATTCGCCTTTTGCTCTCAGCATTTTTTTCGCGAATTACCAAGTGATCTGTGCGACCAAAAGCCTTCCAATCAATAAGAAAAGGAGAGTCACCTGGTTGATAAGGCCTAAAAAAAGTGCTGGCTCTAGCTGGGGTTTTGAGTGACATTTTCGCACTGCCGTGATTCAAGCCAACATTCTTCATGCGGTTTGTTTGCAGATCCAAGGCAATAAGGGGATGTAAGTCACGAAGAAGCGTAGATGACACGCTATACTACTCCATTCCAAGCGCAAGCTTTTCTATACCCTTATCTAAGTTCAACAAGATTGCTTGAATCAACTGATCTTCACCAAGTCCATCATGGCTTGAAGCAAGACTCAACTTAACTCGGTGACGCAAAGCTGGACAGGCAAGACGTTTGATATGATTCCAGTTTACCGCCTCATCACCCTCCATCAAAGCCAGAGCTTGGCTTGCAGCGATAAGGCTAAGACCAGCACGGGGACCAGCGCCAAACCAAATAGCCTCCTTAAATTGAGCAGGACAAGAAGAATCTTCTGGTCTCGTTGCACGCACCAAAGCAGTAACCAATTTGATAATGCGCGAGGGTACAGTAATTTTTTTCACAACCCTCAGTAAACCGCCGACCTGTTCAGGTGTATAAACCCCTTCAGTAAGTAAAGGGGTATGATCTATCAATTCTCCCTGAGCAAAAGCTGATAATATCAACTCTTCAGCCTCTTGCTTTGGATAACTCACTAAAGAATGCAAAAGGAAGCGATCCAGCTGTGCTTCTGGTAAAGGAAATGTTCCTTCCGATTCAAAAGGGTTTTGCGTAGCACAAACCATAAACGGCGATGGCAACGGGTAAGCTTTGCCCGCAACAGTTATTTGCCGCTCCTGCATAGCTTCAAGCATTGCTGCTTGAGTTCGGGGCGAAGCTCGGTTAACCTCATCAGCGAGCAGAACACTGGCAAAAATAGGGCCTTTGACAAACTCCAAAGCCCTTCGCCCGCTCGTAGGATCTAAGTTTAAGATTTCAGCGCCTAAAATATCCGTTGGCATTAGATCCGGGGTAAACTGAATGCGGCTAAAAGGCAAGGTAAGTAGGCTTGCAAACTTTCGCACCAGGGTAGTTTTAGCAAGGCCAGGAGCACCTGTAATGAGGATATGACCTCCAGCTAGAAAGGCACATACTGTTTCAATAACCAGGTCATTTTGCCCAAAGACACAAGCGCTCACTCTTTGAATGAGGTCCTTTGCCAAGGTACTGGCTTCTTGACGTGATAGCTGCAGATCAGTTTGCATAATGAAGAAAACCCTCTTACTCAAAGAATGTCTCTATTATACCAGAGCTTTCGCGATGCAAGAGGCTATTGTTGCTGCAGATTTTACCGAGCCCTAAGCATGGATCGACAGTGTTAAAAATCTTCGGTTACAAAAAAAAAATGAACCGCAGATATAGCTTGCTCTCTAAATGAGAGAGCAATAGAACGGCAATAGAAGGTCGTCATGGAGACACCCATAGAGAGGTTTAATCATGGTATCGCTTTTAAAAAAATTAAACAGTTTTTTGATCTTGGTTAGCATTCTCCTCGCTGTTTTGTTTGGAATCCTTACTCCCGATATATTTGAACCCACCCGCTTTCTTGGAACTATCTTTATAAATCTCCTCAAAGCATTCGCACTGCCTCTAATCTGCTCAGCCCTTGTTATAGCTATCGGTGGCATGGGCAGCGAAATGGGCAAGCTTAAAAGTATAGCTAGGGGCGCTATAGCCTATGCTTTTGTAAGCGAAGTAATAGCTATAAGCATCGCTTTATTGCTCTTTAATTTCTTTAAGCCAGGTGTAGGTGTCAATCCAAGCCTTATTCAAAGCGCTGACCAGCTGAGCGAACCGGGAAAGACATTATCTGCTTCAGATTTTGCATTATCTGTTTTTCCTAGCAATATCTTCGACTCTTTAGCAAAATTCAACTTATTGCCTGTTGTGTGCTTTTTTCTCATTTTAGGTCTTTGCCTATGCAAGATGGGCAAAGAAGCAAATCCTGTGCTCAATATTGCTAAAACTTTTAGAGATGCTTGCGCTATAGCCTTAGACCATATCATGCTACTTGCCCCCATCGGTATTTTTAGTCTCGTAGGTTCAGGAATTGCCTCCTCACAAGCAAGTGGCGATTTTCGCGCACAACTTCTTGCTCTAGCAAACTATGTCGCTTTACTGTTAGTTGGTCTTTTTCTCCATGGCCTTTGGCAGCTATTGCTCGCTGCTTTTACTGCCAAACTTAATCCAAGCCATATTATTCGCTCTTGCTGCCCCGTTTTCTCCATGGCTTTTGGCACCTCAAGCTCTGTGAGTACTTTGCCTTTAGCGATTAAAACAGCAGAAGAACTAGGCGCTTGTCAAAAAGTAACAAGATTGATGCTACCTGTCACAGCGACTATTAATATAGGTGGCATGATGATGTATGAAGTTACAGCTGCCTTATTTTTCACCCAAGTACTTGGTATTGAACTTGATTTTGGTCAACAAATCCTGTTAGGGATAGCCTGCATTCTAGGTGGTTTTGCCGCCGGTGGTATACCTGAGACAAGCCTAGTCAGCCTAGTCATGGTTTTTAAAACAGTAAATATTCCTATCAGTGCAATATCCATTCTACTACCTCTTGATCGAATCCTTGATCGCTTTCGCACCGTAATAAACATTTTTGGCAATCTTTGCGGTGTTCTTACAGTGAGTAGCAAAAGCTCATTTACCAAGCTAGAACCTGGAGTCAAAAAGAGGAGCAAAACGTGGCTTAAAGAGACTGTGCACCTTGATGGGAGCAAAGGCATAAGTGGTTACTAAAGGCAGCACACGGATAAACCCATCTCCATAAGTCGCATCCGTTTTATCCAAACCAAGCCTCGCCTGAGCTAGGGAGGCTAAAAGAATTTCTTTGGATTCGTCATTATAAAGACTTTTAGGAACATCCATAACAATGATTCCTCCCTGCCCAATTAACGCTCGCAAAACAAGGAAAAATTCATAGCTCACTAAGCGACTGCAATCTTGTCCAAAGGGATGAGGGACATCAACAAAAATTGCATCAAAGATTTCTTTGCTATCTTTTACCCAAAGCAGTACATCTTTCACTATAAGGCGCACGTTCGGATCAAGCAGGGCTCCATGATTTAACGCCACAAGAGGCTCATTCTTCGCTAAGTTGATGATTGCTGGATCAAGCTCAACAAGGGTGATGCGTGATTTGGGCCATTTTTGTCGCAAGCGATATAAAAGCAGACCATCTCCCCCTCCGATAATGAGGATATTCTCTCCCACATCTCCCATAAGGCCTATCATAGCTTCGTGGTATGATGCTTCAAAAAGGCTGTCAAATTGCAGATGCCCATCTAAATATAAAGAAAAAGCTTTTCCTTGTTTTTTGGCAACTAAATCGATCGTTTGATAGGCAGAGTATTCTCTATGGATTGAAGGATAGTTTTTTTCGGCTGCTAACCAAGACCAAAACCCCAAAGGGCCGGTAAAATGCATCCCTTCATCATCAAAATTCCAAGACAAGATGTTGAAATATTGATTTTTTAAATAAATTTGCATCCAACGTTCACGAAAAGGCCATATTAAAGCTAATAAGATGATAGCAACGAGGCCCATCTGGCCAAAGCGAACATTAGAAAATAGCTTGGCTATGAAAACAAGAAGAAATATGTTGATTGCAATCACAAGCAGGCCATAACCAAGAGCATCTAAGCGACAAAGATAAGCTCCAAAAAATCCAAGCGAGGCTAGAAATGACCCCAAGTAGTTGTAGAAATAAAATCTTGATAAGCTTAAATGGAAATGCTGATGGTTTAGCTGCAAAAGACAGTGTTGCTCAAGACTACTCAAAATCCCAAGAAAAAAAGCTCCTCCTTGAGAAACAATAAGAAAATGGTTGAGAGGTCTTTGCCACCAACTAAGACCAAGATCAAAACCATGTTCCTTGCAATAAATAAAATAGAGCATATGGCCAAGCAAAAGACCAGGTACTAGAATAAGGTTAAAAATGATGAGCTTTTTCTCTGTCTGAGCCAAAACTATTGCATGGTTGTCTATAACCTTAGTTGCAAAATAAAGATGCCCTACCCCCATTGCTAACAGATAGACTGCCAGGGTAAGACTTTCCCAAGTTACAACATCGTCTGAAAATTGACTAAGAAATTTTGCTAGCACCAGCTCGTAGCATAGATTGCAAAACGAGGCAGCTACACAGATAAAAGAAAAGCGATGCAAAGTTGAGCTGTTCACAACTTAGCCTACTGTGAAAAAAGGAGATTTAAAAGTAAAAAAATCTAAGATCTTCAGCTAAAATAAAAAGAAAGATACAACCGAGAAGTGAAATTTTTTAAAAGTTATCAATAAATTCAAAGGATTTGAAGTTCAGTTGGGTGCAAGGCGCGAGGAGGAGCGAAACCGCAGTGTACATATTGGTACATGAGGATTTCGCGACGACAAAGCAAACGCTGCACACAACTAGAAATTCGGATCCGGGATACAAGTTCAAAAAGGCTACCCATGAAAAAATGCGTCTGTTTTGCAATGATTTTCTCTGTTGTCGCCCTTACTGCTTGCCGCATATTAACCAAAGAAACTAATAGCCCTAAGACACAATGCGAGAGCGAAGCTTATATCTGGTATGAAAGTAAATGCCAACGCCGCGATCAGCTTCAGCCTAAGCTTGACTGCCAAGCCAAGGGACCTGACTGGCAGTTTCTCAATAACATCTGTGTTCATAAAGAAAAACCTCTTATCCTTGAAGAAGAATGCAAGAAAAAAGCTAACTCTTATTGGTCTATTGATCCAAAAACAAAAGTAGGAGTTTGCGTCACAACATCAACCATTTCTTCAGAACAAGAGTGTATAAAAAACAAAGACTATCTATGGCAAAATGGCCGATGCCTTTCACCAAGCGCGCAAGCTTGCGAAAAATCTGGCGATACTTGGTACCTAGATCGCTGTATGAGCAAAGATGAAAAAACCTGCTTACTAAAGGCCGATGGTTCCTTGTGGATTAACCTTCACTGCGCGAGTGCTATTGAACAAGGATGCGAGGCAAATCCCTTAAAAAAATGGGTGACAGACGCGACTATCCCTTGTACTGATAAAAATTTTTACGACCTCTGCATTGACCCTAAAGCACCTGCAGAACAAAAACAAACAGTTGCTGCTCTTCGCTCTTTAGAGGGTATTAATAAAGAGCTTTCAATAGCTGGCTGTAGAAGCGCCAGCGATGCTCTCAAGCAACGCACGTATATGGACTTAAGCAGTAAAAACCTCACTAACCTTTTTATTTTTAGAGAATTTACCCAGCTTAAAAACTTAATTCTCGACACTAATAATTTAGGGAGCTTTGATGCACTCAGCGCTCTGGCCAATCTCGAGGTTCTAAGCCTTAACAACAACCATATTACAAGTACAGCTCCTGTCGCAGCTCTAACTCACCTGGTATCTTTTTATGCAAATAATAATCTTTTAACTAAACTTGAAGGCTTTAACAGACTGACTGCTTTAGAAGGCCTTTATGTCAATGGCAATAAGTTAGAAGATCTAACATCTCTTATTGATGCCGATAATATAGCAAGTGGGTATCTTGGCAACTTGATCACTCTACAAGCCTCTGAAAACTGCGATCTAAAGAATCTAGGTTCAGTTTACTTATTGAAGGAATTGACCCTACTTTATATCAATGAAATTGGCCTGCCTCCAAGTGAACTGGAGGCTCTAAGGCCCCTTTTTGGATCAGGTACTGAGATCAACTACAATCAATGCGATTCATAGTTTTTCTCTGGAGGAGAGAGAGAAACCTTCTCCTCCAAACCCATTTGGAGAAGATCTAGCGTTTCTTAGCTTTGGCTTTTTTGGCTGGCTTCTTCTTACTTACCTTTTTTTTAGCTACTTTTTTCTTAGCTACTTTTTTTGCAGTTTTCTTAGCTGCCGCTTTTTTGGCCTTTTTAACGGGCTTTTTCTTAGCTACTTTTTTTGCAGTTTTCTTAGCTGCTTTCTTAGCTACTTTTTTTGCAGTTTTCTTAGCTGCTTTCTTAGCTACTTTTTTCTTAGTTGCTTTTTTTGAAACTTTTTTCGCTACCTTTTTAGCTTTCTTAGCTGTTTTCTTAGCGGCAGGTTTCTTGCTTACTTTCTTCTTAGCAGCAGGTTTCTTTTTAGAAGTCTTTTTCTTCTTTGCCGCTTTCTTGGCTGCTGGCTTTTTCTTAGTAGTTGCCTTCTTCACAGGGGCATCTTTTTGCATAGAGGATTCGTCTTTTGCAGATCCAAACCCGCTATCATCATCACGCTCATCACCCTCATCGCCATCTTTTTGGTCAGCATCGTCATAGTCATTGTAGTTGTCGTTCTTGTTACTATGATCGTTGTTGCTGTAATAAGGATCATCTTCTTCATCATCCATGCCAGCTGAAAGATCTCGCTTTTGCATAGACTCATATGTGTCTTCTTCCTCATCATCTTTATCATCTTCAGAAAGATCAAAGATAATTTGATCATCATCTGAATCGTCGAAGTCATCGGAATAACGCGATGCCATCTTCAAACCTTCTTTTTCTTCTGGACCTTGAGACTTTTTGTCTCCTTGCGATTTTCTACCCTTTGAACCAGCCATTTTCCTACCCTTTAAAAAGATTGGCTTTGCCTTAGTGAAAAACTTTTAGAATCTATCATACTCGAATCTATTCGCTATACCTAGATTCCAACAGCTTTTTCGACTTTAATACCATCCATATTCTCAATGTTTAATTTGCTCAAATTATGGCAATAAGTCAATCACATATGATGTGATCATACGATCATAAAGTCTTCAACATCAGTAAGACCTCGACTTGTAATCTTGATTTTTCTTAAGACTGGCAAGGCTAAAAAAGACAGTTATAAAATCACGTGTCAAGTATTGAGATCTCTCTACCTCATGGTTACCTCGCCAATTCACGAATTATTAGGCCCCCGCTAGGAATCTCACCTGAGAATAAACCTTATGACTTTTGCGATAATATCTCAGCGACCGCTTGAGCATGACGGGAAATGCTTGCCGACATAAAGCGTCATCATAGCAAGGATTTTTAGGCACTAGCCTCACGAAGGAGCAAAACTCAAACATGCAATATATTGAAAACCACACACAGATATAATAACTGCTAAATCTAGGTTCAGGTCTATTTTCTACTTTGCCCTGCTTGACTCTACTGGTAGATAAACCTTATCAATTATTCTTATAGAGATGTGTTATTGACATTTGTCGTTTTCTTTTCGAAAGCAGCAGCCACATTAACTAAGCTTTTTCAACCTGAGTTAGCCTTGACAACAAGCGTAGGGTCTTTCATGTAAAGAACAATTTCGCATACTCTTAATGAATATATCCCTCTCCCCCATATAGCTCCTTGCATAAATCACCCAGAAAAGTTAGAAAAACCTAGGCTCCAAGTGGTTTAATGACATTAATTATGACAGGAAAGTCCATGACCTCGACAAGAAAAAATGCGATCTCCCCCTCGCGCCAAGAAAATTATCCTGAGTGGTATCAGCAGGTAATCAAAGCAGCGGACCTAGCTGAGAATTCGCCGGTTCGAGGGTGTATGGTCATTAAGCCCTACGGCTATGCCATTTGGGAGTTGATGCGGGGGGTTTTAGATACCATGATCAAGGAAACAGGCCATGAAAACGCTTGCTTTCCCCTCCTAATTCCCCTTAGTTTCTTGGAGCAAGAAGCAGAGCACGTAAAAGGCTTTGCCAAAGAATGCGCTGTGGTCACACACCACCGCTTAGAGACCAACGAACAAGGTAAACTCGTACCAGCTAGCCCACTTGAGGAGCCTTTTGTCATTCGCCCAACAAGCGAAACGGTCATTGGCTATCACTATGCCAAATGGGTACAGTCCTACCGCGACTTGCCTATTTTGATTAACCAGTGGGCCAATGTTATGCGCTGGGAAATGCGCCCTCGCCTTTTTTTAAGAACATCCGAGTTTTTTTGGCAAGAAGGCCACACTGTTCATGAATCCAAGGCCCAAGCTGTTGAAGAAACGTTAAAAATGCTCGATGTGTATGAAGATTTTGTCCAAAACTACCTAGCTATTCCCGTTCTTAAGGGCGTCAAAACTAAAGATGAACGCTTTCCTGGTGCTGTTGACACCTACACAATTGAGACGATGACACAAGACGGTAAGGCCTTACAATCAGGAACTTCCCACTATCTAGGGCAAAATTTTGCCAAAGCTTCTCAAATTAAATTTCTCAACCGCAAGGGTGAGGTGGAGTATGCCTATACCACCTCTTGGGGAGCTACTACCCGCTTGATCGGTGGTTTAATCATGACACACTCTGATGATGATGGCCTTATACTGCCGCCCCGCGTAGCACCAAAACAGGTGATAATTATTCCTGTATTTAAAGAAGACACTAAAGAAAAAGTGCTAGCTTACTGCCAAAAATTAGCCGGTGAAATCGCCAATGAAGATTATCATGGCGTTAAGATTCGCGTACAGCTTGATGATAGAGATATGAGGGGCGGCGAGAAGACCTGGGCGGCTGTCAAACGTGGTATCCCTATTCGTATTGAAGTTGGCCCGCGAGATATTGAAGCAGACAGCTTAATGGTTAGTTTTCGTAATCAAGATGCCAAAGAAAAGGCCTCAATACCCCGTCGCGACTTTGTGGATCGCCTTAGCCAATACCTTGAAGAAATTCAAACTAATTTGTTTGAAAAAGCTTTAGCCTTTCGCAAGAAAAGATCTGCAAAGATCGACAGCTTGGCAGAGTTTGAGAAGTTTTTTGCAAGCGATGGAGGGTTTGCTTACTGCCACTGGAATGAAGCAGCTATTGATCACGAGATATTAAAGAAGCTTAAGGTTACACCACGCTGCATCCCTTTAACGAGCCCCGATATTGAACTCGACGATCTAGGCAAATGTATTTTTACAGGCCTTGAGAGTAAGCGTCGCGTTGTGTTTGCCACCTCCTACTAAGAAGTAGTTTATGGATAAAAGGCAGCAAAAAAAGATTAAAGTAGTGACTAGCTTAACCGTCTTTGCCCTTCTGGGGGCGGCTCTTGGCCTTCTCTACTATGGAACCAGGCCGTCAAAAAGCACGGCTGAGCTTTTTACCCTAATGAAAAAAAGTTACGATGAAGGCAACTTCGATCAGACCAAATCTTTAAGCATGGGACACTGGCCTGAATTAATCCAAGTAGAAGATGGCTGCGAACTCTTGGTCTCAACATTTGCCTTTCTCAAAGATTTCGACAGCCTATGGACCGTTAGCCTTTCTTGCCACCAAGCTGGCAAAGGGCTAGGCATAAGCCAAGAAGCCTTGGCTTATGCTGCAAAATCACTAGGCCGTTTGAATGAAGGCATCCAAATCCTAAAAGAAAAGACCAATGTTTCACAATCAGACCGAGCAGTCATAGCTTTAGCCTGGCTTTACTTCTACAAAGAAGAGTTTGTCGATGCTAAAAGAGAGTTTCTAGCTGCTATTATCACTTCTGAAATCTGGTCTGTCTGGTTAACTCAGGTGCTAAGGCTAGAGGCCTTAATGAGCGACATAGAATTTGTTGCAAAACTAGTTGCCACTATTAGCGCTAAAGAACGGTCTTTCCCAACTATCGAAAAAAAGTTGTACGATCGTGCTAAAAAATTAAAGATTAAAGATCTAGATCAACTTCAAAAACGGCTTACTAGCCCCCCCAAATAACGTGAGGTCACCGCTTGGAAACGAACCTAAAAGATCTCTTTGCCAAACATCTCAAGTATCGCCTTGAAATCTTAGATGAGGCCTTAGAAAACCACGACTTTGAAAGCCTAGTGATCAGCTCTGGGCAAGAATACACCTATTTTTCTGATGATCGAAGTGCTCCTTTTGTCTCCACACCTCACTTTGTTCATTATTGCCCCTGCCCAGGAGCCGGGCACTTGCTCCATCTACAGCGAGGCAAAAGGCCAAAACTTTATTTCTACAATCCAGAAGATTTTTGGCATGAGAACACTAGCCTCTCAGATAGTTTTTGGTTAGAGCATTTTGACGTCACTGAATTTTCTTCGCTGGACAAGCGTTGGTCATTTTTCACCGCCCAAAAAAGCACGGCTTTTATTGGGGAAGAAGGATCTCAAGATGTTCCTTATACCCTAAAAGCCAACCCAAAGAGCCTCCTTCACGAGCTTAATTGGCATCGAGCACAAAAATCAGAGTATGAAGTTTACTGTATCAAGCGGGCCAATGAAATTGCCGCCAAGGGGCATAAAAAAGCTGTGGAATGTTTTTCAACTGGCAGCACAGAATTTGACATTCACATTGAATACCTCAAGGCAATTGGCCATACTGAAGAACAACTCCCCTATACTAATATTATCGGCATCGATGAAAAAAGCGCCATTTTGCATTATCAAAATAAGCGCAAGACATCTGGTCGCCTTTTACTCATCGATGCTGGGGCTAAATTTCAATTCTACGCTTCTGACATTACGCGCACCTATTTGAAAAAAGAAGCGCCTGGTGAATTTCAAGCCCTAGTTCGTGGTGTTGAAAAAATGCAAGGCGAACTATGCCAAGCAGTTCGTGCTGGCGTTAGCTTTGTCGATCTACATGATCTAACACACAAAAAGGTTGCTACACTGCTTTTAGATCTGAAGGTTATTAAAAGTCTTGATATTGATGGGGCTATTGAAAAAGAAGTAACGAGGAAATTTTTTCCACATGGTTTGGGTCACATGCTTGGATTGCAAGTCCATGATGTCGCTGGCCAACAGATGAATAAAGAAGGCGACCCCAGCCCTCCAGCAACCAAATATCCTAAACTTAGAACATGCCGCTCTATTCGCGAGCAAGAAGTTATAACGATTGAACCTGGAGTCTACTTCATTCCTGTCCTTTTAGACAAAGAAAGAAGCGGAGCTAACAGTCAATACTATAAGATCGGAAGAGCGTCGTGTAGGGAAAGAGTGTC
>CALBMD010000014.1 GCA_937896265.1 uncultured Pseudomonadota bacterium | reverse complement strand
AGATAGAGACAAGAATGGCCAGAGATCTGTCTCTATCAAGGCAAAAAGCTCTGGGTTAGCAGCCAGTACTGAATATCTTTCACCAAGAGCTTGCACCTTAACAATAGCCCCAGCTTCTTTGGCAATAAGAGCTGCAGCTGCAACATCCCATCGCTTCAAGCCAGATTCAAAATAAAGATCGAAAAAACCAGATCCTACAGCACTAAGCTCATAAGCAGCAGCACCTAACCTTCTGACGCCGCCCAATTTGCCGAGTAAACGATGGAGAGTCCTAAGACTATCAACACTTAAGCTCTGCTCAAAGAGAAGGCTTGAACTTGCCCAAGCATGCAGGAGCTCTTTTTGTCGCCCAGCTTGGATAGGCTTGCCATTTAAAAAAGCACCCTCTGATTTAATAGCATGAAATGTCTCTTTTAAATAAGGCGCCAGCACGACCGCTAAACAAACTTCACCTTGATAGGCCAATGCGATAGAGATAGCAAAGGCACCAAACCCACGGGCAAAATTGCTAGTCCCGTCTAAAGGATCGATGATCCACAGAAAGTCACTGTCTTTACCAGAAATCGCCCCAGCTTCTTCAGACAAAATTTCGTGATCAGGGTATTCTTTAGCTATATGTTGCAAAATCAGCTGCTCTGACTTGAAATCAACTTCTGTAACTAAATCAGAAGGATTACCTTCCTTTGATTGGACATGAAACACTCCCCGAAAATACCCTGTTTGTAAGAGAGCAACTTCCTGACACCAACTTTGTACTTTAAGTAAAGCCTTATGCAAATCAAACAAGAGCGCGCCCCTATCTGCTAAGGGTCGGAGCCTGAGCTCGAAAGGCAACCCCTCGGATGGTATATTCTTGATAGCCACATTCTCTTGATAAATCTGGCGCTAAAACACTGTCAATTCGAATATATTCAGCCCCTAGCTCAGCACCATTATTACGCAGATCTTTAATTGCTTCTTCTCGATCGCCGCGCTGGCAGTCTCCTCCATGCCGACCAAAAACAGGCCCTATCTCAATATAGCCCAGAGGAGCTTCTGACATGGAAGCTTTCACTTTTAAAGCTGCCTTTGACAACTCTATCTTAGATCCAGAAGAAACGCATGCCTGCAAAATAAAAACAAATAAAATTGCAATATAATCTCTCATAGTTATTCTCATTAGCTTAAAGGTGATCTTATTTAAAGACTACCTCTGTTTTCTATCACGAACAACTCGGAAATTGCGGACTTAAAGGGTTTGACTAAAGCTGATTTGGCCACTGTCAACCTGTTTTGTCATATAGTCAACACCCGCAAAACCCTTGCGAGAAAACAGCAAGCCAACCGTTTTTTTTGCGCCAACACGCTCTTGTAATCCAACCCCAAGCAAATGACTTTTGCTCTTTGACTCGACAATTTCTTCAAATCCAATGCGATCAGCTTGCTTTTGCTCATGCTCCAAGATGAAACTAAGACGCCTCTCACCAATAAAGCTACGATAAACTGTCAGCTGTAGAAAAGTACCTAAACCAAAATGCCTTTCAGCTCCGGCTTCACCCCAGTCGACTTGCTTTTTTAGCTTCTGAAAAAAACCGCCACTACCAAATAGACCCCAGAAATGATCTGTAATATCTAAATCAAAAATAAGTTTCGTTTCATTGGCGCCATTGCTATGAATATCTAGATTTCTTTCCTTCTCAGGACGCTCGCCCATACTCTTGGCAAGGACTTGCTTATAACTGACAGAAATTCCAGGAGTAAACAAAAGATCAAGAGTGTGCCAAGCGCTAAATCCTCGCCTAAGCGTTATGCTTGGATCAGCTAACGAGCTATCATAGCCTACATCTTGATGATAATTTGTAGATATTGGTAAATCGATCGATAGCGAAAAATTCGCTGCTGGTGACCAAGCAAAAGCCACCCCAAGCCTTGCAAAGTGGCTTGGCCCCCATTCTTCCTCTTGTTTAGATTCTAGATTAAGAAAGCCGCTTGAAGTCTCTAGCTTGGAATAAGTTAAGAGCCGAAATCTCTCACCTTCACCAAGAAGCAAAGGGCTAGAAACCCCGCAGCCACAGGGACAGGCATAGCTGACTATCGAGGGCAGCGCTAATAGTAAGTAGATAAAAGCTACAATCCGAGTTTTTATTGTATTCAAGCTCTTGGCTCTGTTACTTTTAGTTCTTGTCTTAGCTTAATTTCCTTATCCGCCAGGTAAAAGCTAACTTCCACCACCCAAGTCCCTTTGCGGAAAAAAACTATATCTTCAACATAAATAGCATCGTCGCTTACGCTAACTTGCCCAAATGCACCTTGACTGCCGCAACATTTCATATGCACCGAAAAACGAGCGTTTTTTTCAAGATTAAAGAACCCACCTTTGCCATCCTTTGCCGTCAAAGTAAGCTTGATTGGCTCTTTTGCTTTTAAAGCAGGAGACCAAGACCAAAGCACCTCTTCGCTGCGCGCACGGTTTGTCTCTTCTATCTCAAATTGCGGCCTAGAATCGCTACTAGAGCCCTTGCTTTTTTTACCATTCCAATTGCTATCTACTTGTCCGCAAGAGAAAAACAAGCTAAAACTAGCTACTAAGAGAAGGTAATAAGCTTTCACTAATTTGTTCCTTTGCGCTATTAATAGTCGTCTATACCTAAATCTAATTTTTAGCAAATGCAATCGAAAAAGGATAGATATTGAGAATTGGAATTAATGGCCGATTTCTCATTGCTAAGCAAACTGGTGTGCAGCGAGTCGCATTCAATTTAATCAAGACTCTCATACAGCTTGATAGCGACAATGAGTATTTTTTATTTACTGGCCCAGGAGAGGTGAACAAGAAGGAATGGCAGCATAAAAACTGCCACGTTATAGCTTCCAATATCTACCCTGGCCGAACATTAAGAAATCTCTTATGGGAGCAATCGACACTGCCTAGCCTGGCAAAGAAGTATAAAGTTGATCTTCTACATTCCCCAGCAAACATGGCTCCTCTTTTTTATCGCGGCAAATCTATCATCACAATTTATGATGTTTGTTTTGTCGTTAATCCACAATGGTACAGTTTTCTCTTTAGAACTTGGTACACTTTTATCATTCCAAAATTGGCTCACAAAGCGACGAAAGTCATTACAGATAGCAACAACTCAAGAAATGACATTCTTAAATTTTGCAAAATCGAAATCAACAAAATCAATCTAGTCTATTGGGCTGTTGATGAGGCTTTTATTGAGAGCTACAAAAGAAGAAAAACCCAGCCCAATCGACCAAAAGAGGATTATATTCTTTTTGTTGGTTCTGTTGAACCGCGCAAAAATATCAACACCTTGTTGCAAGCTTATGAACGGATGCGCCTTAGCCATCCTAGTATTAAAACCAAGCTTATGATTATTGGCGGCGAAAATCCTATTTTTGCCAATCAAACACTGGCTATAGACAAATACAAAAGCGACATCATCATTAAAGGTTTTGTTGAGGAAGATCAGCTGCGCGAGTACTACCTTTCTGCTCTGCTTGTCGCCTATCCGAGCCTTTATGAAGGATTTGGCTTACCGCCTCTTGAAGCAATGGCAAGCGGCACTCCTGTCATAACTTCTAATACCTCGTCATTACCTGAAGTTGTAGCTGATGCCGCAATCACTATTCATCCTTATGACGTGACAAGTTTAGCTGATGCGCTTTATCGTCTTATTACTAATGAGTCGTTACGCGACGAACTTATCGCCAAAGGACTCGAGCAAGTTGGTCGATTTAGCTGGTATCGCGTGGCTCGCGGGGTTTTAAGTGCTTATTATCAAGCACACCCTGGGGAAAGCCTTGAATCAGAAAGTCAAAAATCTTATATTCCTTTTGATAAGTGGCAACGTATACTGGCTCTCGAGCAAGCGGCTCGCTGAAACGCAAGGAAACGAAAACTGAGCATGGAATACCCAGAATCAATTAAACAAATCATAGCTAGCAAAACGCCACGCACCGACATAACCGTGCGCGGATGGGTGCGTAGCAAGAGAACCTCAAAAAATCTCTCCTTTTTGGCTTTGGCTGATGGTAGCTCAGGAGATAGCCTCCAAGTTATTATTTCTGAAGAGAGCTGCAAAAATATTTCTCTGCTAGCCGATATCAATACGGGTACTAGCCTTGAAATTAAAGGGGATCTTACCGCCTCACCAGCTCTTGGCCAAGCATGGGAAGTTCAGGCAAAAGATATAACCATTTTGGGCAAGACTGATAACAGTTACCCTCTACAAAAAAAAGGCCACTCGCTTGAGTTTCTCAGAGAGATCGGTCATTTAAGAGGCCGAACAAACACCTTTGGCGCTATGTTTCGTCTACGCCATAAGGTCTCTATGGCTGTCCATCGCTTCTTTGACGAAAACGGCTTTAATTGGGTCCACACCCCTATCCTTACAGCTGCTGACTGCGAAGGAGCTGGCGAGCAATTTACGGTAACAAACTTTAAGATAGACCAGGCGCCAAGAAATACTTCTGGGGCTATTGATTTTGCTCAAGATTTTTTTGGCCGACAGGCTTTTTTGACCGTCAGCGGCCAACTTGAAGGGGAATTTCTCGCCGCGGCTTTAGGCAAAATCTACACTTTTGGTCCGACGTTTCGCGCTGAAAATTCAAATACCACTAGACATCTAGCCGAATTCTGGATGATTGAGCCAGAAGCTTCTTTTTATGATTTGAAAGCAACAGCCAACCTAGCCGCTGATTTTATTCGCTATCTTATCAAAGCAGCGTTGAATGAGTGTGCAGACGAGCTTCATTTCTTTGAAAAGCACTATAAAAACCAGTCCGTCAAACAGCTTGAAGCTCTTACTGAATCCAAATTTAACCAGATCACTTATACAGAAGCTGTTGATATTCTGATAAAATCTAAAAAATCGTTCGAGTTTCCAGTCGCCTGGGGCAAAGACATGCAATCAGAGCATGAACGTTACCTATGTGAGCAAGTTTTTAACGGTCCAGTGACTGTTACGGATTACCCAAAAGATATTAAAGCATTTTATATGCGACAAAACGACGACGGCACAACTGTTGCAGCTATGGATTTGCTTGTTCCAGGTGTTGGCGAACTGGTAGGCGGCTCACAGCGTGAAGAACGCCTTGGCCACTTAGAAAAGCGGATGGACAGCTTAAAAATATCACACCATGAATTACAATGGTATCTTGATATCCGTCGCTACGGCAGCGTTGTGCACTCTGGCTTTGGTCTTGGATTTGAGAGAATGCTCATGTATTTAACAGGTATGCAAAATATCCGCGATGTTATTATTTGCCCACGGGCTCCCAAAAGCATCGCTTTTTAGCCGCCATTTGCCATTATCTTATTGACAATAGAGCCAAAGCCTTGTAGCTTTTGCTTCTTCTGGCGGCTCATATTAATTGGAGTTTGTTTATTATGATTACTTGCAGCGTTAAGCCTGCGGACATCTCAAAAAAATGGATCGAAATCGACGCCTCTGGCCAAGTTCTTGGCAGACTGGCTTCAGAAGCAGCCCGCTTATTGCGCGGTAAGCATAAAGTCAATTTCGTCCCGCATTTGGACTGCGGCGACTATGTCATCATTAAAAATGCCGACAAGATTCAATTGACTGGTCGTAAATGGGATCAGAAGGTTTATCACCACCACTCTACTTTCATCGGTGGTTTGAAATCAATAAAAGCTAAAGATCTAGTCATTGAAAATCCAGAGAAGCTAGTTCGCACTGCCATCAAAGGTATGTTGCCAAAGAACAAATTGGCTCGTGAAGTTATTAAGAATCTTAAGGTTTACAGAGGCGCTGAGCACAAGCACCAAGGTCAAAAGCCGGTAGCTTTAGCACCGCGTCTGGGAAAAGGGGAATAGTCAATGGCTACCAAATATCTCCAACACACCGTAGGTAAAAGAAAAACCGCTATTGCGCGCTTATACATGAAAGCTGGCAAAGGCGAGATTTTGATCAATAAAAAACCTATTGATCAATATTACCTTAGACCGACATCAAAAATGATCATTATGCAGCCTCTGAAGCTTACAGAGTGCTTAGAAAAGTACGACCTAAATATTAAGGTCTGTGGCGGCGGTCTACAAGGGCAAGCAGGCGCTATTCGCCATGCTCTAGCTAGAGCTTTAGCTAACTTGGATGCAAATCACCGTGCTATCCTAAAAAGAGCCGGACTTATTACCAGGGATTCTCGTATCAAAGAAAGAAAGCTTCCTGGCCAGCCTGGCGCCAGAAAGAAATACCAGTTCTCCAAACGTTAATCTTAAAAAAGGCTCTTACCAAAGAGCCTTTTTTTTTGCCTTCGCATTATATTGGCCTTAGCTCTGCTCAAATAGGCAAGATCCTCTATAATCTGTTGCGCTAAAGGCCACCCTTCCCAAGACTCCGTGTCTAAAGAAAATCGAACTTGTTCAGTTAGTTGCTTGCCATTTTCTGCAAGACCTTCATCTATAACCAAATAAGGCTCTTTTGCCAAATGTGCTATCTTGGCAAAAAGCTCGACTTCTTCACTACGATGGGCGTAAAAATAGATGACATCGGCTTGACTATAGCAAAATAGGCTTGCCGCCAAGAGTGCTAGCTGCTCCTCTTCTAACTGACCAAGACTGTTACCAATGGCTACATGATACCTAACAAACGACTCGACATGCCCCATAACGAGCGCCCACCCGCAAGGCTGAGCGAGACCAACTTTGGTTTGCACAAAAAAACCCATAGGTAGCGATTTCCTAGCATTCTTTACCACCCGCCGATGGGGCATATGCCCAAATAGCCGATTCAGCTGCTGATTTATTTCTGTGAAAAAATAAGAAAAATAAGTAGGTTCCCAGGAGTCGTTGCAAGTCCAAACGCACTGGTTCCTTGAGACACTCGCATAATGAAGATTTTGCGCAGCCATACTATGCTAAAATTCAAAGGTGACAACAAATTAGGATCTTGTTGCATTATAGAGGATTTATAGATGGTATTTAACGAAAAAAAACATTTAGAAAAAGAAATTTCCCGCAGCAAGCGAAAAGGCGCCTCTTTTCATGAATCTGCAGTGACTATATTGACCCCAGGTTGTCGCTTTACAGGCAGCTTATTTTGCCAAGGTTCAAGTCGCATTGGTGGTAAAATTTCAGGATCGATAGTTTCACAAGGTATCTTAATTATTGAAGAAGAAGCTGTCATTGAGGCGGATGTCAAAGCAGATGAAGTAATTATTCTTGGTTACTTGAAAGGCAAATTAGAAGCGACTGGCAAGATCGAGCTTGCCAGCTCTGCACGAGTAGAGGGAGATATAAAGACACCTGCGCTTATTATCCAAGAAGGCGCTACTTTTAATGGCACCACAGCTATGCCAACAAAACCTGAAATGGCGCAAACACTGCCCATTATTGATAAACTAAATAAACCCAAAAACCAAGCAGCTGGCTGACCTAACATCTAGACTCCCCTTCTATTCTTGCAAGGCGCCATAAACCACAAGAGCTCCCTCATAGAGCATATGAATTTTTTGTTATTAAAAATAGAACTGAGCAAGACCTAGGTAGGAAAAACATTTATAGTAATCACAAAAGAAATAGGTTCTTTTCGTCCTAGGCAAAAGGTAAAAGATTAAGATCATCAAAACCGTAAGATATCATAGACCTAGCTCGTAAAATAAAGGGTACGTCCATGCTAGTAGAGGTCAAGGTGCCGTCCGTCGGCGAATCGGTGCAAGAAGGAATGATTGAGTCTTGGCGTAAAGCATCAGGTGAGATGGTTGAGCGCGATGAAATCATTTTAGAGCTAGAAACAGATAAAGCTACTGTTGAGGTTCCAGCTGCGGTAACAGGCCGTCTTGCTATCCTTGCTGAAAAGGGTCAAGTAGTTAAAGTTGGTCAGGTAATCGCCACTATCGACGAAACCCAAGAAGCAAAAGCCTCCCCTGCGCAAAAGACCCAAGAAGCAAAAACAAATACCGAAACCAAATTAGAGCCTTTAGACCCCGGACCAGCAGTAAACCGCATTGTCCGAGAAGAGCAAATTGATTTAAAATCCTACCAAGGCAGTGGCAAAGATGGGCGTGTTACAAAAGAAGACATCCTGGGTGCCAATGCTAAGCCTGCTGTGAGCGCCAAGCAAGAGCCCGTTGTAAGCATAGTAAAATCAGATAAATTACCAGAAGCTGGCCGAGTTGCAACTAGCCGCCCTATGTCAATGATTCGTAGACGCATTGCCGAACGCCTGCTTGAGGTGCAAAAAAACGCAGCAATTTTAACAACTTTCAATGAAGTTGATATGACAGAAGTCATCAATCTTCGTAATAAATACAAAGATCTGTTTCAGAAGAAATATCAAATTAAGCTCGGTTTTATGGGTTTTTTTCTCAAAGCAAGTGTCTTGGCGCTTGAAGAGTATCCCAATGTAAATGCTTACATTGAAGGTACAGATATTATCTCTCACCCTTATTGTGATATTGGTGTTGCTGTTTCGACAGAAAAAGGTCTAATGGTGCCTGTATTGCGCGATGTGCAAAAAATGTCGCTCATGCAGATTGAGGCCGCGATTGCTAATTATTCAACAAAAGCGCGAGAGAACAAAATCAGCTTAGATGACCTATCAGGTGGTACTTTTACTGTTTCTAACGGCGGTGTTTTTGGCTCTTTACTTTCCACGCCTATTTTAAATCCACCACAAAGCGCCATTTTAGGCATGCACAAGACGCAAGATAGAGCTGTCGTGATGCCTGACGGCTCTATTCGCGCCAGACCCATGATGTACCTTGCTCTTTCTTACGATCATCGCATTATCGATGGTAAAGAAGCTGTTGGCTTTTTAGTTAAAATTAAAGAAGGCATTGAAGACCCAGCTCGTCTTGTTCTAGGAGTATAATCTCATGGCTGAGCAAAAATTTGATCTAATTGTTATTGGAGCAGGTCCTGGCGGTTATGTTTGCGCTATACGCGCTGCCCAGCTTGGCTTGAAAACAGCTCTTGTCGAAAAAAGAGCTGCCCTAGGAGGTACATGCCTTAATGTCGGCTGCATTCCCAGCAAGGCTCTTCTTGAATCTAGCCACCATTTCTATCGCGCTCATACAGAGTTTAAAGATCATGGTATTGGCGTGGAGAAAATTACTCTTGATCTAGCCAAGCTTTTAAAACGCAAGGATGAAGTTGTTGGTCAAATCACTAAAGGCGTCGATTTTCTAATCAAAAAAAATAAAATCACGCTTCTACGAGGTACTGCAAGCTTTTTACCAAATCGCACCTTGAATGTTGCCACAAGCAAAACTGAGAGCTCCATCTACGAAGCTAAATCTTATGTTATTGCCACCGGTAGCGCCCCTATTGAATTGCCATTTCTGAAATTTGATCATAAGCACGTCATCGACTCAACGGATGCCTTAGCCCTGCCTAAAGTACCAAAAGAACTCTTAGTTGTAGGTGGTGGCGTCATTGGTTTGGAGCTTGGTAGCGTTTGGGCCAGACTCGGAGCGAAGGTAACCGTTATTGAAGCTCTCCCTGCTATTATGGGTGGGGGCGACGCTAGCGTTGCCAGAGCTTTGCTTAAAGCGCTTGAAAAGCAAGGGCTTATCTTTCATTTAGCAACCAAGGTCACAAGCGCTCAAATTTCTAGCAACAAAGTCGCGCTTAGCTGTGCAAAAAACGGCGCAAGTTTAGATCTTGTAGGTGATAAGGTCCTTGTTGCAGTCGGACGAAAACCTTATTGCGACGAGCTAAATACTGAATCTCTACAAATTACCAAAGACGCACGCGGTATGATTGCAGTTGATCACAATTATCAGACAAGTTGCCCCAACATTTATGCCATTGGCGATGTTATAAAAGGCCCTATGCTGGCGCATAAAGCCGAAGAGGAAGGGGTTTGTGTCGCAGAAAATCTCGCCGGTAAGAAAGGCCATGTCAATTATCGCGCTATTTCAGGCATCGTCTACACTTGGCCGGAGGTAGCTTCTTTAGGTGAAACCGAAGAGAGCCTCAAAACCAAGCAGATCGCATATAAAACCGGAACATTTCCATTTAAAGCTAACGGTCGATCTTTGGCCATGGGAGAAGATGAAGGCTTTGTACGCATCTACGCCGATGCCAAAACAGATAAGCTCTTAGGAGTCCATATTATTGGCCCAATGGCTTCAGAAATGATAGCAGAAGCTGCTATCGCTTTTGAGTACTCAGCTAGTGCCGAAGATCTAGCACGCAGCGTTCATGCTCACCCCACATTAAGCGAAGCTATTAAAGAAGCGGCGCTTGACTGTGATAAACAAGCAATTCATGCTTAACAGCTACTTGATTGGATAGGAGTCAAGATGAACCCAAAACATACCTATAAACATACCTATGCAAGCGGTACCAATACAGCGTATTTAGAATCAATGTATGCTGACTATAAGCAAAATCCAAGCGCTGTTGACAGCTCTTTGAGAGATTTTTTTGAAGGCTATGAATTTGCTCTTGGCAAAAGTGGCTCTTTGCATAAATCAGACGATATTGGCTATAAGCATTCGAAAGTAGAAGCTTTTGTTAACTCTTATCGACGCCTAGGGCACTTGGCGGCTCATCTTGACCCTCTAAATCCAAGTCCTGATATTCCTGAAAACATGACCTTAAAGGCGCATGGTCTTGAGGATATCGATCCAAATGAATCTTTTCGCTTATCTAACTTTGTAAAAGAAGAGCTAACTTTAGAGGATATTATCAAGCGTCTACGTAAAACCTATTGTGGTTTTATTGGCGCCGATTTTCGAGAAATCAATAGCATTGAAACTGTCGTTTGGCTACAAGAGAAAATGGAATCCTGCCAAAATGAGCCTGATTTCAGTGCAAAAGAAAAGCAACGCATCTTCAAGAAGATAGCTGAGGCTGAAAATTTCGAAAAATTTTTGCACACAAAGTATTTAGGGCAAAAAAGATTTTCTTTAGAGGGCTTAGAAGCCCTTTTGCCACTTTTAGACACCTTAATTGAAGAAGGCGCAAAAGCCGGCCTTGATGAAATTTGCATGGGCATGGCACACCGAGGCCGCTTGAATGTTTTAGCAAACATCATGCAAAAGCCCGTGAAAAGAATTCTCTTTGAGTTTGAAGGGAGCGAAGTCAATCCCTTTGATATCGATGGTGATGTTAAGTATCACCAAGGTTTTGGCAGCGAGGTACATACTGAGTCAGGCCAAAAAATGCGGCTCTTTCTCGCACCCAACCCTTCACACTTAGAAGCAGTTAACCCAATTGTTGAGGGTTTTGCTCGTAGCCGCCAAGATTTACGGGCAGATGCAAAACCAGCTTGTATCTTACCTATTCTATTGCACGGGGACGCTGCCTTTGTTGGCCAAGGGGTAGTGAGTGAGACCTTAAATCTTTCCCAATTACCAAGCTATCAAACGCAAGGTACGATTCATATCATTACCAATAATCAAATTGGTTTCACAACTAACCCTGAAGATTCTCGCTCTTGCCCCTACAGCTCAGACATCAGCAAAATAATCCGAGCTCCTGTTTTTCATGTCAATGCTGATGAACCTCTTGCTGTAGTTTGGGTAGCAAAGCTTGCTTTGATGTTTCGGCAAAAATTTGCTCGCGATGTTGTTATTGACCTCGTTGGCTATCGTCGTCATGGCCATAATGAAACAGATGAACCAGGTTTCACACAGCCACAGTTATACGATAAGATTGCTAAACACCCAAGCGTATGCACAAAATTTGCCAAAGATCTTCTTGCTGCAGGCAGCTGCAGTCCTTCCTATATTGATAGCATCCATCAAGCAATTAAAGAAAAACTAAACGCTGATTTTGATGCATTACACGCCACTCCAAAAAAAAATCGCCAAATAAAGTCTGAGCCAACCGCTTTTGTGGATTTATTTCGCTATAAAAAAGCTAGCCGTGCCGAAATTCTCGCACCATTTGAACAGCCTATTCATTTAGAAAAGCTACGTGAGCTCGCCCTTCGCATCACAAAAATTCCTGCTGGTTTTAACGTCCATTCAAAATTAAAGCGTATCCTTAGTCAAAGGGTACAAATGATTGAAGAAAATGGCAGCATTGACTGGGCTTTTGCTGAATTATTAGCCTTCGCAAGCCTCGCTGATATGGGCCATAAAGTTAGACTCTCGGGGCAAGATTGTAAACGCGGCACCTTTTCAAGCCGCCATGCTGTGCTTGTTGATACTTTAACATCAAGATCATTTAATATCGTCTCCCAAGCAGCTAAAGCTAATATTGATATCATCAATAGCCCTCTCTCAGAAATGGGTTGTCTTGGCTTTGAGTTTGGCTACTCCCTTGCTGATCCAAACACTCTGACTCTTTGGGAAGCACAGTTTGGTGATTTTGTTAACGGCGCACAGGTAATCATTGATCAGTTTCTCATTGCATCAGAAGCCAAATGGCAAGTTACTTCTGGATTAGTCTTGCTGCTACCACACGGCTATGAGGGACAAGGACCAGAACACTCTAGTGCGCGACCAGAACGTTTTCTTCAATGCGCTGGTAATTACAATATTCAAGTTGCTAATGTGACTACTCCAGCCCAGCTTTTCCACCTATTGCGTCGTCAAATTCTTAGACCATTTAGAAAGCCTCTTGTGCTGATGACACCTAAGAGTCTTTTAAGACATCCTTCAGTTGTCTCAAAAAATACTGACTTTACCACAGGATGCTTTAAGGAAATTCTTGAAGACAAATCGATAAAAGATTCTAAAAACATAGAGCGCCTTATCTTGTGCACTGGCAAGATTTTTTATGAGCTAGAAGCTAAAAGAACAGAAATCAAAGATACAAAAATAGCTATTGTACGGATTGAGCAACTTTATCCTTTTGCCTCTGAAGAAATCAGCAGGGTAGTCGGACAATATAAAAACCTAAAAGAAATTCTTTGGGTACAAGAAGAACCTCGCAATATGGGAGCTTGGAGTTTTCTTCATGAAAGATTGCTTGAGCTGTTTCCTAAGACAAAATTAACCTATGTTGGTCGCAAGAAATCTGGCTCTACCGCTGAAGGTTCTGGCCACTCGCATAAGCTTGAGCAAGCAAGAATTATTGATGAAGCTTTTGGTCTAGTCTGTGCCTGGAATCCCTAGAAAGTAGGCAAAATCTACTAACTAAGATTTTTCTAGGATATACAAGCAACTAACTAGGCTAAAGCAGGGCTACCACATCTAAATTCTAGCAACAGCAAGGATGAGGGGTTGGAAGAAAACTGCGCAGCTGGTTTCTCCCAAGAAGGCTTTTTTGGAAACCAGTCGCGTGATTTTTCCAGACCTTGCGTTGCTTTCTAGTCGT
>CALBMD010000013.1 GCA_937896265.1 uncultured Pseudomonadota bacterium | reverse complement strand
AGGAATATCGCGTGGGGTTGAAATCACCAAAATGTCGCGAATACCAGCAAGCATTAAAACCGACAGGGGATAATAAATCATCGGCTTATCGTAAATCGCCAACATCTGCTTTGAGAGGACTCGGGTCACAGGATAAAGCCTAGTGCCTGCTCCTCCTGAAAGAATAATTCCCTTCATCATTCCTACCTTTTAGTTAACAAATTCTGATAAGTAGCGAAGATTCCACAGCGAGTAAACCAAGCTAGTTTGATACCTTGAGAATGTCAATTTTTTATTATCACAAGCAATTTCTTGAGCCTTTATTGAATATCAATAACTCGCGAAAGGCTTCTCACAATATCGTAGCCATCCCAAATTACGCTAATATCCAGCGCTCTCCCAATAGGAACAATACGATCAATACCACGAAGGCGATTTTGCGCTATAAAAGCAGCCAAATGCTCTTTATCAAAGCCAAAATAAGTAAGTGTTTGAAACTTAGTACCCACAGCTGGCGCCAACTGCTCTAGGGAAGACGCCGAGTATTCGTAAAAAAGGCCAAAACGACCGCGCAGCTCTTCCAAACTAGCTCTATTTCAGCCAGAAGAAACTAGCGATTTTGACCCTCTGAAAGAGGATATTCAACATGTAGCAAAATCTCTCAAAGAGGCTAAACGCCCGATAATTCTTATTGGCAACGGTGTTCGTTCCGCTGGAGCTGTCAAAGATCTCGAAGATTTTCTTGAACAATACCCAATTCCACTTGTATATGCCGCTTCAGCCCCCGATACATATGGCACAGCAAATCCTCTATCTGTAGGGTCAGCTGGGATTATGGGCTGTACTCGCGCCGGTAATTTTGCAATGCAAAATTCTGATTTTTTATTGGTGCTTGGTTGCAGACTCTCACCAATGACAACGGGTTCAGATTGCAGCAAATTTGCAAGATCTGCAAAAGTTGTCGTCGTTGACATTGATCCAGTCGAACACTCTAAAAATATCATCAAGATTGATAAACTAATCTTAGCTGACGCGAAAAAATTTATCACAGCCTTAGCAAAATCTGACATCAAAGAAGCAAGTTTAGAATGGCGAGAAAAATGCCTGCACTGGAAAAATATTTTTCCACGATGTGAGCCAGAGCAAAGGGCATCTGAAAAGGTTGATCTTTACTACCTGGCTGAATGCCTCTCTGATGTTATGCCTGCTGATGCTGTCTTTCTTAGCGATTCAGGTCTCATTGAACTGATACTCCCAACAAATTTGAGTTTTTCCCCCAAGCAACGCTGTATTCATCCAGTTTCGCAAGGGGCCATGGGCTTTGCTTTACCAGCAGTGGTTGGTGCTCACTATGCAAGCGGCGCCGCTATTGTAGCAGTGATCGGCGATGGCTCGATTATGATGAACATTCAAGAATTGGCAACGATCCGATATCATAATATTCCTGTGAAAATATTTGTAATCAACAACAACGCTTATGCTGTCATTCGCAAACGACAAGTTGACCTATTTCGCTCGCGAACAATTGGAACCGACCCAGATAACGGGGTTAGCTGCCCCGATTTTAAGAAAGTTGCCGCCGGTTTTGATATCCCCTATGTGCATATCGGTAACAGTTTTGACTTGTCACTTAAACTCAAATCAGTTCTTGCGATGAAAGGTCCTGTTCTATGCGAGATTATGGGTTTAGAAAATCAGGACTACATTGCAAGTTCTCATGCTCGCGACGCAAATGGCCGGACAGTGCATAGACCTTTAGAAGATCAGGCACCTTATTTAAAAAGAGACTTATTTCTATCTGAAATGATTATTGAACCAATAGATCAGTAAGGCTAACTATTAACAAATAATACATGCACTAAAGAAATATTACGCTTCCTGAAAGGAAAGTTATGAGTACAATTTATTTAGCAGATAAAACAAAACTTAGTAATTTCGGCAAACCCTATATAGTAGCCGAAATTAACACAAGTCATTTTG
>CALBMD010000012.1 GCA_937896265.1 uncultured Pseudomonadota bacterium | reverse complement strand
AGGCAAGCATAAGGGTATAATCTATTATACTGTTGGTCAAAGAAAAGGATTAGGAATAGCATTAGGCAAACCTATGTATGTTGTAGAAATATTGCCTGAAAAGAATTTAGTGGTTTTACAACAATATCAGTAGAATCTTCAATTGAGTCAACGAGAAGACCAAAATCCCCAACATCAGCGTTGAGTACAACAATATTGGTAACCTCGTCCATCTCCGTTGCTTTCACTGGGCGTAATTGAAGAAGTTGATCTAAAGCAACTAGGGGCAATAGTTTATCGCGAAATCGACAGACAGGCTGTCCTTGCAGCATCTGAATGGTATTAGCGCTTGACTCATTATTTTCAATGCGCACAAGTTCCACAAGCTTTAGCTGAGGAATAGCAAAACGCTCTTGACCGCTTTTAACAATAAGGGCTGGAACGATAGCCAGCGTCAGTGGGATTTTCAAACGCATCGAGGCGCCTTTTCCCTCAATACTGCTGACATCAACAACGCCGCCAATTTTTTCAATATTAGCGCGAACAACATCCATACCGACGCCTCGGCCAGAAATAGTAGAAATCTTCTCAGCTGTTGAAAATCCTGGTAAAAATATAAAGTTGATGACATCGCGATCTGACATTTTTTCTAGATTTTCTGCTGTTACTAGCTCCTTTTCTACGGCTTTATGTCCAATGCGTTTTCGACTAAGGCCTCGACCGTCATCTATGACTTCGATAACGACCTGCCCACCTTCTTGAAAAGAGCGAACAAGGATCTGACCTTTTATTGATTTTCCTGCTTCTCGGCGCTCCGCGGGGGATTCTATCGCGTGGTCAACAGCATTGCGCAAGATATGAGTTAGAGGGTCTTTTACAGCTTCAACTAAAGTTTTATCGAGTTCGGTCTCTGTTCCTTCGAGTTTTAATTCGATCTCTTTGCCTAGCTCGCGTGATAAGTCGCGAACAATTCTTTGAAACTTGGACAGGATATTGCCTATAGGCTGCATTCTAGTTTTCATCACCTCAGCTTGTAATTCTGAGGTAACTACATTTAGGCGTTGAGCCATGTTATTAAAGTCATCTTGACCACTGGTAGCAGCAGTATATTGCACAACCTGATTGCGTATTAGCACTAGCTCACCAACTAGGTTCATCAAATTGTCAAGTAGCCCTACTTGTACTCGAATAGCATCTGTGCTTGCCTCAGAAGTTTTAGAGGTTGCTTGGGTAGGTTCTATCAGACTTAAGGTAGGTGCTGCTTTTTCAGGAACAGTTTGTATTTTTTCTATAGCTATCACTTCATCAGGAGGAGCGGGTAGATCGTTACAAATAATTTGGGAGACGCCTGAAATATTTTGGGCAGCGATATCTGCAATCCGCGGAATAGCATTTTGTAATTCTTTAGTCATAAGAGGCTCAACTTTGTTTTTGCTAAGCCCCTCAGCTAGTTTTTTTAGGATATCAATCCCAACATATAAAGCATCGATAAATTCAGGACTAGGTAGTACAGCTCCATCTCGTACGGGGTCGAGGCAGGTTTCCATAGCATGTGCAATTTGGCTCATCTGAGGACAGCTAAAAAGCTGTGCACTGCCCTTTATTGTGTGGATATCACGATAAATAGTATTAAGAGTTTCGGACGAGAAAGAATTTTTTTCTACCAATAGAAGATTGATGCCGATGCGTTCAAGCATCTCTTCGGTTTCACCTAAAAATTCAGTCATCGCTGTCATGTATATATGCCCTTTAATATGCTCTTAAGGATTTTTCGGAGCAAAATTGTGGTTTTTTAGGATGAGTGGGAATGCTTTTCTTAAATAAGAGAAATTTCTCATTTAATTATAGGGAAATAGGGTTTTAGAAAATTTTCTTTATTACAGAGAACCTGCTTGGTTTAGTTCAATGAGAGAAATAATAGTCAGGGCTACCGCATCTAAATTCTAGCAACAGCAAGGATGAGGGTTTGGGAGAAAACTG
>CALBMD010000011.1 GCA_937896265.1 uncultured Pseudomonadota bacterium | reverse complement strand
GGCTCAGGTCCTTGTACTGCTTGAAAAAAGCTTAAGATGGATTCATCAGGTACTTCTGAGCGGGAGATCTGGATATTGGGTTGTAGCTTTTTAGCGAGTTGAAAGCTCGTTTCAGCAGCGCTACGTTTGCCAAGCATGAATTGGCAAATACCAAGCATTTTCGAAACCCTAGCTCTCTCCACAGGGCTTTTTTGGCGTTCAAAAGCAGTTTTAAATGCTTGTTCAGCGTGATCATAGTTGCCTTGGCTATAATAATTAAAACCTGCTGTATAGCTATCTGGGGCAGCCAAGAGGTGGCTTTTATTTCCTGTAAGCAGGAGAAAAGCTAATATTTTTAAGATAGTCCTCATTAAGAGACTATTCGGTAAGTCCGCTTAGAGCTGTTAACCTTTTATTTTGGTATGATTGAGAATATAATGCCATTTTCCTTATACTGGAGCATCTTATGGAGACGCCTTGGGGCAATGAAACCCAGCATTTTTTTACATTAACCCCTGATTTGATCCTACGGGCAGTAGAAAGCGCTGGCTATCGATGCACCGGACGCTCGTTTACTTTATATAGCATGGAGAACCGAGTCTACAGTGTTGAGATTGAAACAGAGGATACAAGCAATCGTTGGGCCGGTTATCGGATTGTAAAATTCTACCGACCAGGTCGCTGGAGTCGTGAGCAGATTCTCGAAGAGCACCAGTTTCTAGCAGACCTTATAGCAGATGAAGTGCCTGTAGTGCCTGTGCTGCCAGTTGGTAAAGGTTCGACCTTAGGTGTCGAGCCTGAGACAGGGCTTTTCTTTGCTATTTATCCGCGTATTGGTGGTAGAATTCCTGATGAAATTGCTCCCAATGATCTTCCTATTGTTGCTAGATTATTAGCAAGGCTTCATGCTACAGGACGATCTATACCTACTAAGCATCGTATTCAACTCACACCAGAAACTTATGGTCAGCGTAATCTACAGTATTTACTAGGTGCTAACATCATACCGCGTGAATTCGAACAGCAATATGCTGATTTAGTTGGAGAGCTGGTTGTAAAGACAACGCCTTGGTTTGCTGCTGCTAGCTATCAGCGCATCCATGGCGATTGCCATCGTGCTAACCTACTGTGGGGCAATGATGGGCCGTTTTGGCTTGATTTCGACGATATGGTCATGGGCCCTGCTGTCCAGGATATGTGGCTTCTTATTCATGGGATTGAAAAACCAGGTCATATTCGGGACACTTTTTTGGATGCTTATGAGGAGTTTGCGTCATTTGATTATGCGACACTTAAGCTTATAGAGCCTCTGCGTGCCTTGCGTTATATTCACTTTGCTGCTTGGATTGCTAAACGTTGGGAGGATCCAACTTTTCCCAATGCCTTCCCACAGTTTGGGCAGCGTAGCTATTGGCAGGGGCAGATTGACGATCTGAGAGAGCAGCTGGAAAAGCTTGGCTAGCTCTGTTAATTCGTTTCAGGGTATGTTTTTTCTTCTTGAAGCTAACAGCAAGAATCTCTGTTTCAGGATCAGGATCAAGGTTAAACCGAAGAAGCGTTGCTAGCTTGTCAAGATCCTCACTTTTGGGTGTGTAAGTGCCAGAGCCATTATCAAAGATGAAGCTACGTTTACCTGCATGGTAGTGGTGGGTGGGGATCATTTCCCCCGCATAGCGTAATGTAGGCTCTAGTCCTGCTAAGATAACGTGTTTAGAGGTAATATCTTTAAATGAATTATAATGCTTGCCTTCTGCTTCGGTAAAAATAAGATAATTATCTGTTACAACATAGGTATGCACGGTGTCTAGATGAAGCTCAGCAAAGAGCCTTGCTAGTGTGTAGCCTGGATAGATTGTGCCATGAGGGAGAGCATGATTCTTCCAAATCAGTAGATTGTATTTGAGCGGTAAGAACGAGATCGTCGATAAAGCGGCAACTGGTCTGGTTTTGAGGCTTACTATCAGCTGACTAGGTAAGAAATCAGCAACATGGCGTAACGGGATACGGTAGACATAATTTTTCGTTGAGCCATCAAAAAGATGCTGCATATACCTGCTTGCTATGCCCTTTTCAACGGTAAATGCTTGTGCCGATGCTACTTGCAAGGCAAGTAGCATGCTAAATAGCCAAGATCGCATAAAAGCTCCATAGGAAGATTTAATTAAAGTAAGCCACAAAATGAGGAGGATTTCACTGCAGAAATTTTTCCAATTGCTGGGTGTGAATTGCAAAAATGGTGGTGTTAGTTGCTTTAGCCGTCGCTTCCTTGCCAAATCTCCGAACTCCACTCGCCTCGATCACCGCCGTTAAACGGCAATTTACCAGTAGAAACCATTAGCTGGCGCCAAGCAGGTGATTTTGCTAAGGCGGCTAATACAAAATTTAGTCGCGAGCTAAATGGTCGGAAAATTCGCAGAATCAGAGAAGCAGAATGGGAATACAGCGACCGAGCCAGTCCATCCGCAGAAGGGGTTCAAGTCTCTAAGACAGCCTATTTTTTTGGCGATAATCCTTCCAAGCTTCGAAATTACGTGCATTTCGCAGGCGATAGATCGTTGCTCTCTGGGCAAACATCATCCGTATTTGCAAAAGCGCCTTTTGGGTTTGGCATTAGGCGCAGTGGTGGGGTAGCGGTCTGGGTTGAAGATAAGTACGCAGATAATTATGGACGTAAGCTGACTTTTTGGGGGAATTACTTTGACATAGAGAAGGGTCCTGTAGGCCCCAAATCGGATGATCTCCGCGTTATTCGCGGCCGTCTTAGCTGGAAGACCTGGAGCAGCGACTCGCGCAGCGTGAGCAACTGGAGCAGCCGCCCTGTGTATTTTGGGCGCTCCGCGCACCGCGATGGCTATAACCCCAGCTATGCTACCTCCGATATCGGTGTGCTGCTCGCAAGGACTCCTTAATCCCGGATCCGAATTTCTAGCTGTGTGCAGCGTTACGGCACTGGACTAACCTAGTTGATCAATCAGCTTCTAATTTGATTTGCGCGTCACTTAATACATGAGAATCATGAGTGACTTGCAGATGCGCATTAGCTAAATTTGTTTGATGATCTACAGTCTGAGCATGAAGATCAGTTTCAACTGCTGCACTAGCAAGAGTTTTAGTATGAAGAGTGGCTTCTAGCGCTGTTGCTGCGGCTGTTTTCGTATGAGCTTCAGCTAGAGCTGTGGTATCCAGTCCTACTTTGAGTTGAGCATCGATATGAATTTGTGTTTGAGCTACAGTTTTAAGTTGAGCTGTAACTTCTGCCTGTGTATCGGCTATCGTCTTATTGTGCGCACCAGTTTGAGCTTTTAGGTCATTATTCAATTGTGTTTGAGCAGAAACTAAAGCCCTATTGGCAGTATCTAATTTAGTTTGAGCAGCAGCGAGACCACCTAAGAGCTTAGCCTTTGTTACATCTAGCTGAGCAGCAGTAACAGCGGCTGTAGCAGTTGTTACTGCTTGCTAAGGTGTCAATTGGAATCTTCAGAGCCAGAGCTGCCTCGGCTTGAACAAATTGAGATCTTAAAAATGCAAAATGCCACGGGTAAAAACAAAGCTCAGATTGCTAGGGAATTTCGCATAAGTCGAGAAACACTATACCAATATCTTAAAGAGCAACCATCCGCATAGGCCGCAGAGTCAGCGTGAGGAACTTACCCTCGAACTGCTCGCAGACCGTATGTGACAGTCTCCCGTCATACGGCTTTCTCTTTCTCTTTATTCATGTTATTTACGAAAGCATTTCCGGACTAGTGTATTTATTTATTTTTGCAGGAGATCGAGATGAAAGCAGTATTAAGATTAAGTATGACTTTTTTGATTTGTTGTTCCTTTACAGCTTTGTCCAGTGAACGTAACCATTTTGAGGCCATGGTTGGATGGGAAAAAGCCATTCATGGTGGTCTTCTATTTCACTTGGCACTTGAAAGTAATCAACCAGATGTCGCTAAATTTATTGAAGTCAATGTTGTTAAGCTAGGCACCGACAAAGCTATGTTCACAACTATTTGTAAGAACAAAAATAGTGCCGGAATGTTTAGAAATGCTATTATTAGAACTAATGATGAAGGACTACAGTATACTGTGAAAAATTTATTATATGCGGAGCTTTGTCAACAGGCAGTACATGATGAAAGACCAGATGCTATAGATTTTATTAAGAAAATTGACCTATAAAATTTCATGTTTCGTCTGGATGGACCAACCGGGTCACCTCAGTAAGCCCTCATAATTGCTACCTCGATCACTATGAAATATACAGCCAGGCTCTATTTTTTGCCGGTTTAATGCCATGCGTAAGGCGCTCATAGTTAAATACCTATCGTTGT
>CALBMD010000010.1 GCA_937896265.1 uncultured Pseudomonadota bacterium | reverse complement strand
CGGAATAGTCCTATAACTGCTACAGGTTCGGGTTGTGTTGTGTTCTTTCACAACAACAAATACACCATGCCGCCTAATGGCTTTGTATGCGCTTATTGTTTTGGCTAGCTTCTTTTTCTTGTCTTGTTGCGCTTTGGCTAGTCTTTCCTCAAATTTACGATACCAACGCCCGGTATTATATTTTTTTCCATTTGATCCAGTCACAAATGTTTTTAGCCCTAAGTCCAAGCCAATTTCTGCTCTGCCAGCTACTCTAGATTCGACCGTTTCGCATTGCAAATGCAGATACCATCTGCCTCTAGTGTCTTGAGTTATCGATCCACACTTGATTGCGCCTTCAATCTCGCGCGATTTCCAAAATCGAAATATCTTTTTATTGTGTAGAATAGAGTCACCTAATACTCTTATTCCATCCCTTCCTAAGGGAATCCAACCTAAAGACTTTTTGCCACACCAACGTAGTTTGCGTTTTTTGGATTGTGCACGACGGGTCGCAAATTCATAGGCAACAAGTTGAACTGTTGACTATGCAGACCAAGATCTTCTTGCAGAGGAATGTTAAAAAATCTTACTTCCCTGATACAGCTATCTCAATCTGTTCTTGAATAAACTCTTTCATCGACAACTGAAATATCTTCATCTGGGCTGGAAGCAAAGACATTGCTGTCAAACCAGGCAATGAGTTCAACTCCAAAAAGTATGGACCATCTTGGGCCAAGATCAAATCTGTGCGAGAATAACCACGGCAACCTAACATCTGATGAGCCTTGATAGCAAGCTCTTGCACCTGCTGCATGAGTTCTGCTGACAAATCAGCAGGGCAAACCTCTTTACTGCCACAAGCACGGTATTTCCCGTCAAAATCAAACATGCGCCCAACTTCAACAATAATTTCTGTTGCAGGTAGCGCCTGTAAACTTCCATCACTTCGCTCAACTACGCCGATAGTCATTTCTCGACCGACAATCTTCTGCTCGATAATATAATCTGCTTTCATCGCGGCAATTGCTTCAACTACCTGTAGAATTTCAGTCTCTTTATGAATAAAGAAGACGCCAACACTTGAGCCCTCGTCCACTGGTTTTGCAACCAAGGCTCCATACTTTTCGAAAGCCTCACGCAGCACGCTAATTTTATCAGTGTTATTAGCGGCAAGAACTAGCCCAACAGCTGTCTTTAAGCCCTTACTTTGGCCAATCGCTTTTGCTTCTAGCTTGTTAAAAGCTAAATAACTAGCTCGGCTATTGGAGCCTGTAAACGCAATTTCTTTGCTTTCCAAAAGTTTTTGTAAAACACCATCCTCAGTTTCTTTCCCGTGTAAGGCAAGAAAAAACACGACAAGGCTGCCTGCAACAGAAGATAAAGCAGCCTCTATTGAAGGCCACTTAGCAGGAAGAATTGGCTGCAAATCATTGCTAAAAGGATCTTCCAGACGGCGCAATTCTTCAGCATCTACAATATAAATGCCACCGTTAAGATGCCAAAACCAAAAGGCGCTACCGGGCGGTACATCATCGATAATATTACGAGCACTTGCTACAGAAACTCGCCGCTCATTGTTACTAGCACCAAAAAGAACAATAGTCTGATATTTCATTTTCACTCTTATTTTTTTGAAAGAAAGAACGGGAGACCCCGTTCTTCATAATAGGGATTAAGATTCAATAATAGTTTTAAGAATACGAGCAGCAATACGGTAAGGATCAGCATTAGCTCCAGGGCGACGGTCTTCGAGATAACCGTAACCCTCGCGAGCTACCGTTAATGGGATACGAATCGATGCGCCACGGTCCGAAGCTCCAGAACGAAATTCATTGATCGAGCAAGTTTCATGCGTGCCTGTCAAGCGCTCAGCAAGACGGTCTCCATATTCAGGGATATGTAGTTGATGTGTTTCTCCCAAACTACGAATCACCTTCTCGATAGTGTGGCGTCCTGTCTCTTTGCTACGCATGTCATCTGTTGAGAAATTAGTATGTAAACCAGCACCGTTCCAATCACCTTTCACAGGCTTCGGATGCAAGGTTGCTGCAATATTGTAGGATTCCCCAACACGATAAAGAAGCCAGCGAGCAAGCCATAGTTGATCACAAACAGTTAATGGATCCGCTGATTCACCAGGAAAGCCACGATAACCAATCTGAAATTCCCACTGACCGGGCATCACTTCAGCGTTAGTGCCAAAGATCAAAAGTTCAGCCGCAACACATTTAGCTGCATGCTCATCCACCATCTGACGCCCAAACGCCTCATCACACCCAACTCCACAGTAAAAAGGACCTTGAGGCGCTGGAAAACCCATTTCAGGCCAACCAAGAGGTGTATGCCCTTTCATCAAGGTGTATTCTTGCTCGAAACCAAACCAAGCACCAAGCTTGTCAGCACCAGCCGACAGCACTTCGCGTAGGCGAGCTCGCGAGTTTGTTTTGTGAGGTGTACCATCAGCATGAAAGACTTCGCACATTACGATAAAGTGACCTTGTTCTGCTTTCAAGGGATCTGGCCGGAAATAAACTGGCTTTAATACTAGATCAGAACTACCACCAGCTGCCTGGTAAGTTGACGATCCATCATAGCTCCACTCAGGAAAAAGCTCCAATGTTGCCTGTTGACCCTCTTGCAAGCAGACTACACGCGTTTTAGAGCGAAGTTTTTGTGTGGGCTGAGCGCCATCCATCCAGATATATTCTGCAAAACTAATCATGGTATCACCCTTATGTATGGTTACAAACCCAAATGTATCACCCCTAATAGGACTACCGCATCTAAAAATTATTGCCTCTGAGAAACTATGCAGCCGCGATTTTTTGGGAGGATCCATCTGCGAATTTTCCCCAAAGCTCTCCTTCTTGCTATGACCTCCAGGGCTGTCTTATCTAAATTTAAAATCCAGCAAGGATGAGGGTTTGGGAGAAAACCGCGCAGCTGGTTTCTCCCAAGAGATTTCTTTCTGGGAAACCAGCTGCGCAGTTTTTTCAGACCCTTCCTTGCTTTCAAAAAAGCAACTAAATTTATATGAGACAGCCCTGCTATGACCTTCCTCTTGCAAAACCTACGCATCAAAGGTGGACATTTACGACTCAAGCAGGTAATCTCATGGAGAAAAATGCATAACATTAGGAGGTTGCGAATGGCGGTAGAAGGCGCAAGAGAAGAGGCTGGGGCACAAGCCCTTTCATCCCAATGGCAAAACAATCCTCGGTGGCAAGGCATTGAACGACCTTACTCCGCTAAGGAAGTCCTTGATCTAAGACCTTCAGCCAATATTCAGTACACTCTAGCTCAGATTGGCGCTGCCAAGATGTGGCAAATTGCCCAAGATAAAGAATCCTACACCCCAGCGCTTGGAGCCTTAAGCGGCGCTCAAGCGGTTAATATGGTAAAGGCTGGTTTAAAAGCCATCTATATGAGCGGATGGCAAGTTGCCGCTGATGCGAATACAAGCCTTAACACTTATCCTGACCAGTCTCTCTACCCATCAAACAGCGTACCGCAAGTGGTACGGCGCATCAATAATGCCTTACTACGTGCTGAACAAATAGAACGTACTGAGGGGCAAATCTCTCGCGATTGGCTTGTACCTATTATTGCTGATGCTGAAGCTGGTTTTGGCGGGCCTCTGCACGCCTTTGAACTTATGAAGGGGATGATAGAAGCAGGCGCAGGCGCTGTCCATTTTGAAGACCAACTGGCCTCTGAAAAAAAATGTGGCCACCTTGGTGGTAAAGTTCTGGTACCAACCTCTCAATTCATTAAAACTTTGGTGGCAGCTCGCCTAGCCTCAGATGTCTGTGGCGTACCAACTGTTATCATAGCTCGCACTGATTCGCATGCTGCTACTCTTCTTACTTCAGATATCGATCCAGCAGATCAATCTTTCTGCACTGGCGAACGAACTGTTGAAGGTTTCTATGTTGTTCGCCCCGGCATCGAGTCCTCAATAGCACGCGCTTTGGCTTACGCACCTTATGCTGACATGCTATGGTTTGAAACATCCAGCCCTGATGTTCGCGAAGCACAGATTTTTGCTGAAGCAATCCACGCTAAATACCCTGGTAAGCCTCTTGCCTATAACTGTTCCCCTAGCTTTAACTGGCAAAAGCATCTGGATGCAGCTTCAATCGCTAGCTTTCAAAAAGATTTAGGAGCTATGGGATACCGGTTCCAATTCATTACTCTCGCTGGCTGGCACTTGCTTAACTACTATAGTTTTGACTTAGCTCAAGGATATAACCAGCGTGGCATGAGCGCCTATGTAGACTTGCAGCAGCAAGAATTTGCTCGCGAGAGCGATGGCTACACTGCAACACGACACCAGCGTGAAGTAGGAACAGGGTATTTTGATAAGATTTTGATGACAATCAATCAAGGCGAAGCTAGCACCCAAGCCTTAGCTGGCTCGACTGAAGCAGAACAATTTCATGCGCCTGTGGTGGCTACAAAACCAGCGGGTCAGAACTTAGTTATCTAGTCTTTAGCGCGAAAGCGCCAAGGACTTGTCCTGAGCTGAAGGCGAAGGATCTCCCTCAATTTTCGCTCTTCAGCTTCTTCCTTCTTTTGAAAAAATTATAGCGCCCGTCTGTGTTACAATCTTTATTAAATCACTCATCTCCATAGGAATCGCTATGCGACTACAAACTCTTATGTTGACTATAGCTCTTAACTCTTGCCTTGCCTCGAATAAACGCTTTGACGATAACAAAAGGGCGGGTGCAACCCCTGCATCAGTTCCTTCGCTAAGGCAAGAAGCTATTCAAATCACCCCCT
Organism: uncultured Pseudomonadota bacterium; assembly: GCA_937896265.1. Classification (GTDB taxonomy): domain Bacteria; phylum Bdellovibrionota_B; class Oligoflexia; order Oligoflexales; family Bog-1112; genus CALBMD01. Next base: position 365 of record CALBMD010000010.1, on the reverse strand, counting down.
TAAAACTGAATGACAATTATCGTCTTCATGTCCTAACTCTTAAAAACTCACCAGCTGCTGACTATTACAGCTTCAAAATCTGTGCCAAAAAAAATAGTAAGGATTGCCAGAATGGAGAATTTGCAGGTCCCTTGCATGTGTTAGCCTTAGCTGGCGGTACATATGAAGTAGCAGTCCGTCAATGCAGGAGCGGGACCAAGAATGCTTGCAGTGAAGAGCTAATAGTTAACTATACTGCCGATCCAAGCATCGATCCTTTTTTAGATCCTCGTATCAAGAATGTTATCAAGATAAACAGCCAAAATCTTACCAGCGCTAACCAATTAATCCAAGGAGCACAGACTATCTTAGGTGCCATGCCTAGA
>CALBMD010000009.1 GCA_937896265.1 uncultured Pseudomonadota bacterium | reverse complement strand
CTTAAGCAATTTTTCCTATCAGCCTCAGGGGGTTTTATGTTTCGAGTGACGTGCATTTCTGTATGTTTTATTTTACTCGCTGCGGGATGCGGTTCAAAGAAATCTGATGAGGACAAATTTAAATTTGCTGATGATATCCAACCTATTTTGCAAAATAGCTGCGGTGTCGGCAACGGCACTTGCCATGACCAATCTATTGGTGATAGTGGTGCTAATTACGTAGGAAACAAGGATTTATTCCTTGCTGTTGCTAGCGATGTGAAGATGAGGATAGCGACAAGTGATATAGCGCTCAAGATGCCTAAGCCTGGATATAATAAAACATTATCCACAGCTGATGCCCAAAAGTTGATGGACTATTTAGATCAAGATAGCCACGACTAGATTTTTAATTCTTAAAAATGAGACTCAGTAGGGGTCTTCTGTTACTTTTGTCAAATCTACAGTATTATCGACATAATAAGCGTAGACCTTGGCTATGTCCAGTTTGCTAGCGGGTTTGACAAGAAAGCCTTTTACTCCGTATTTTCTTGCCTCATCCATGGTATCCCTCTGCCCTAAAGCAGTGAGCATAACGGAATTTCTCTTAATGCCAAGATCGTACATCTTCTTAAGAAGCTCTAAGCCACTCATCACAGGCATAGCAATATCGCAGAAAATTAGCGCAAGATCGCTGTTCTTTTCAACAACTTCGAGGGCTGCCTGGCCATTTTCCGCCTCAATAACTTCAGCGCCAAGCTGAGCAAGCACAAACTTTACAGCCTGACGGGTCGTTTTAGAGTCGTCGACAACTAGGACTTTGGGTTTAGCTTTCATATCTTTAGGATACCATCCTAGATGCGAAAATAAAGAAGATGATAATTTGAAAGGCCTCTCCAAAGCATATCTTGTAGAAGTTGATTTTTTCTTTTCTACCTGCTAAATCAATAGTCTAATCTGCAACCTAGGATCCCAAGTGAACGTTGTTGAAATGAATGATGTAGAATTTTCATGGGAAAATTCTACACAACCCCTTTTTCGAGTGTCGCAATTTCAAGTGACCCCAGGCCAGCGGCTATTTGTCTCCGGTGGCTCAGGCGCTGGTAAAAGCACTTTTCTTAGCCTTATTGCTGGTATCTTGATACCAACGCGAGGCTCTATTTCTATCTTAGGAAAAGCGACGAATAAGCTGACCTTTGCAGAGAGAGACCATCTTAGAGCCCACCATATGGGCTATATTTTCCAGATGTTTAACTTAATCCCCTATTTAAGCGTCCTAGAAAACGTCCTGTTAGGCCTTCGCTTCTCGAGCATTAAGCAAGCTCGCCTTGGTCACAATAACCTTGAGCAAGAAGCAGAAGCAAAACGGCTCCTTAACGCCCTTGGACTAAATAGTAATCTAGCGAACGTAGCTGCTAGAAATTTGAGCGTTGGCCAACAACAACGAGTAGCTGCTGCCAGAGCTCTGTTGGGTGATCCAGAGCTTCTGCTTGCTGATGAACCAACTTCAGCTCTCGATGCAGTGAATTGCGCTCAATTCTTGGAGTTACTTTTTACTGAATGCCAACGCGCTAATATCGCTCTGATCTATGTCAGCCATGATCAAACTAGTGCAGCTAATTTTGATCGCCAGATTACAATGGAAAGTTTCCACTCATGATTTTACTTACCCTTTCGCTTAAAAGCATGAAAAACAGAGCCTTAAGCTCAACTCTTACTATTTTTTCCATTGCAATTAGTGTCGCTTTATTTCTTGGTGTAAATCGCATTCGGCTTGGTGCAAAAGAAAGCTTCGCTCGCACCATAGCTGGCACAGATCTCATTGTTGGAGCACGTACAAGCCCTATTCAGCTTTTGCTCAACTCTGTGTTTCATATTGGCACGCCTGACAACGGCGTTTCGCAAGCATCTTATGAGCGCATAAAAAATTTGCCAGAAGTAGCTTGGAGCGTGCCCCTAGCTCTTGGTGATTCTCACCGAGGCTTTCGCGTTGTCGGCTCAACCGCTGCGATTTTTGATCACCTTCAATACGGTGCCAACCATGCTTTAGCTTTTGAACAAGGCATGGGATTTCAAGGGCCTTTTGATGCTGTAATTGGAGCGCAGGTGGCCAAACAGCTGGGCTATCACCTTGATCAAGAGATGATTTTATCTCATGGGACTGAGCATGCTATGCACCATCATGCCGATCATGCCTTTAAGGTGATAGGGATTCTCAAAAAGACTAGTACGCCAATCGATCATAGTGTGATCGTTTGCCTTGAAGGTATCCGTGCTATTCATGAGGGTTGGCACAATGGCCTCCCTCCTGCTCCAGGTCATGAGCATGAGCATGAGGAGGAGCACGATGAACATGAGCATCACGATGGACATGATGAACATGAGCACCATGATGAACATGAACACGAACATCATGCAAACGAAGAGCATGACGCTCATGACCATGATCATCATGATAGTCTAAGCGCTATTCTATTGGGTCTCAAAGCTAAGAACCTAACACTTGCAGTGCAAACTAAAATTCATGGGTTTGAAGGTGAGCCTTTATCAGCAATTTTACCTGGCTTAACGTTCTATGAGTTATGGTCAGTCATTGAATCACTAGAACTCTCACTTTTTGTCATAGGGATGATTGTTATTCTAGCAGGCATTTTAGGCATGCTGGCCGCTATTATGACAACACTCAATGAGAGAAGACGAGAAATTGCTATCCTCCGCTCGGTTGGGGCAAACCCCTGGCAGGTGAGCACTACTTTGGTACTAGAGGCGTTCATACTTGCAACGCTTGGCTCTCTCTTAGGGCTGATTCTAGCCACTGTATCTATTTTTTCGATACAATTTTTTGCCAGCGCTGACGTTGGTTTTTATTACCCTCACCTTATGCCAACACTATTCGAAGTTGGCATTTTGGGTTTAGTCTTGCTAATTTCAATAGTACTTGGGTTAGTCCCAGCCTGGAAAACCTATCGCAACTCTTTAGCTGATGGGCTCAGTATAAGGACCTAAGATGAATCTCTTTAAGAAACCTTGGACACTTGGACCTCTTTTAATCCTAGTGTCTTATGGAATCGCAAGGGTACAAACTAAACCTCGACTGCTTGTAGCAACGCAAACAGCTAGTGAGACGCTAGCAGGCTATGCCACACAGGATTGGTATCTCCTTGAGAGTTTTGACTATGAGAAACAAATCATACCTGAGACTCTCAAAGCTGCTCTAAATAAACCGACAGCTCTGCCAGGCTATGGCGTGCCTCTAGGTGGCAATTATGATGCTATTACCGAATTCTTGCTTGTACCTAATGAGCTTGCTTGCATCCATGTGCCTCCTCCCCCTCCTCACTTAATTGTGCATGTGCGCCTAGCAAGCCCGGCTTCGATGAAACAAATTCGTGGCCCTATTTGGGTGAAGGCAAATCTTGAACTTAAGGCAACCGTATCAGAAGAATATGGTAGTGCTTCTTACTTTATGCAAGATGCTATTTGGGAACCTTATAAGGACTGACTCACGTGAAACGGATTGCCATCTACTACCGTGTTTCTACTGACCGCCAAGATTTAGCCTCCCAAGAAGAAACCATTGAAGATTGGTTGGCGCGTCTTCCTCCTGAACAAAAGCCTGAACGCATTACTATATACAAAGACACAGGCATTTCTGGCAAGATATCTAATCGTCCAAGTTATCAACAGATGCTGCAAGCAGCCTACAGCCGTCAAATCGATACCATTGTTTGCTATCGCTTAGATCGTATTAGCCGTAGCGCTAAAGAGGCCATTCACACACTACTTTCTCTCGATGAAATAGGTGTTTCCTTTATCTCCGTGACACAGCCAGTTTTGAATATTGGTCCAGAAAATCCATTTCGTCGTACGATGCTCGCTGCTTTTGCAGAGCTTGCTGAAATTGAACGTACAACGATTGTTGAACGAGTACGAGCAGGGCTTGATGCAGCAAAGGAGAGAGGAGTGCAACTGGGAGCACCCAAAAAAACTGATGCAGCAACCCTTGCTACCATCCGCGCTCTACGCGCTGAGGGAAAAAGCTTACGGCAAGTTGCTGTGGCTACAGGCCTAAGCTATGGCACTGTACAGACTCTAAGCAAAGCGGACTTACAGTCGAACCTTTCAGAGCAAAGCTAAAGGATTTAAAACTGAAATCCTTTTTCAGCAATGGGTTAACCAGCACCAGATCATTTGAGTAAAAAGCCAATGCCTAACTCGCCGGTTGCCTCGCTTCGACTTTTTACGCTCTGACCGACGCCAAACATTGTGGGGCCAATGTTCACAGGATTCGTGTTGTACTGCCAACCTAACCCAACTTGGATAAAAGCGGATGACGAAAACAGCATCCACTGATGTCCAACCATCGCACCAAAAAGGTTTGTCTGATGATGGTCAAGAACGTCGTGTTCCCACTCACCCCTTTCTCCAACGAAGCGTGACTTGAGTTTGAGACCGGGATCATGTTGCCGGTGATCAGCATATATCTTTGTATATGATCCTTCGTTTCCTACATTCTTGAAATGATAGGCGTACTCAAGGCCGATTGAACGATAAGCAAATGGCCCCTTATATTTTGCGCCAAAGATGCCGCCGCGATGATTTTCCCAGCCAATGCCTATTCCCACAGATGTAGGAATAGGTTGGAAGTAAACATAAGTCATCATACCATCATTTGTGGTGCCATTTTCTGCATGTAAACCGAGACACATCGCGGCAAAGGCAAGGATGCTAATAACTTTTGTCATTTTATGCAAACAAACGGACATAGTTTTTTCCTTTTATAGCACGAGTTTTATTATGCAAATCCTTAGTGATATTACCCATTGCAAACGTGCTCAAGATCTTATAACAGAGACAAACTCTCCGTCAAATAATCCAATGCAAACTTTTGAAGCAGACCAACAAACCTTGTCAATGCAAGTTAACGCCATATAAAAACCCCATGCGTTATTGACGCTTACAAATGGTTAATATAAAGTTCGCGCAGGTTTGTTTATTCAACTTTGTGAGTCAAAATGAAGTGTTTTTTCTTTGGTATGCGCTCACTCTAGCAGCTTTGCCTTCAGTAAATTTGCAAGCGAGAGATGGTTCTTGGATGCGACTGATAAAGTTCACTGCAAAATTCTACGCTTTAGTGACGATAGCTCAGTCGCCTACTGAAGTAGAAGCACTTCCTTATTGTTGGCATGTGCCGTGCGGATCTATTTATTGTAGCAGTAACAACAAAGTGAGAAGCCGCTGCGCATTTCTTGAATGTCATGAAGTCGTTATAGAATCACGCTCTAACGGCTGCGTGAATGCTGCGTGTTTGACGGACGCACAAGTTTGCGGATCTCGTTGGGCAAGTATGGGAGATTGCAGCGACCTCGATTCACAAACAATGCCTGAAGGGTTTGAGCTAGCAGAACAATGCCGGGAAGTGCTTGCTCTTTTTACTCCCAGTGGCCAACAGACGCAAGATTCACTGTGCCCTATCAATGCCACTTCTTTTAAGAATTATATGGAAAGCCCGCAAAATAATGCACAAATAGCCGCTAATCAATATATGGAATTTCGTAATAGCGAGATCTCGGGGCTCACCAACAAAACTGAAGCAATCGTGCAAGAGCTTAACAACCTTACATCATTTTATGTCAGACGACTGACTTGTGCGCGAAATTTTCCTTCTTGCCCAAGGAGCCAAGAAAATCTTAATAATTGCAAAATTGCCTGCGAAAAATTTGTGGTTGAGCTTAGAAAATTTCGCCAAAAAATAGGAACAAATCTTACTGAAGAAACCTTTTTTTGCCAAGGCAGACCTGGCAGCGAATGGACGGACAATCCTTGCAATTTACCGTTACCAACGACAGCGGCTCCTACCTACATTAGGTAGGCCAATGCTGGGAAAAACCTCAATCCTAGTTTATACATGGTTATTTTATTTTTGCTAGCTCACGAAGAAAGATGGGCCGATGAAAATAATTTTGCGCCTGGTGCAGTCATTGAACAACTTGAAGACGAATCAGAAGACGAAAGATACTGACTACACTAATTTTGAATTCCGACATCTCCTTAGCTTATGGTTTCATAAAATGAAATCTTACAGCTGCATACTTACAAACAACAGAGTCATCACCAGCCGTCGTGGCACCGGCCTATAGTTTCATAAAAAAAATGAAATCTTACATCTGCATACTTACAAACAAC
>CALBMD010000008.1 GCA_937896265.1 uncultured Pseudomonadota bacterium | reverse complement strand
TGCAAGGTGGAGGGGGATACTTCATGACAAGTTTAGAAGGCGAAGATGAGGCAAGAAAGTACCGACAGAAAGCATCGGTTTCCACGGCATTCCTAGATGGGGCTGTCCGTTTTCGATTTGGAGCAGAAAAGTCGTTTGAATTAGGATTCACTAATCAGATTTTCTATGGATCGCAAAGTGATTTTGGTCCAGTAGAGGGGGCTAACGATAAAAATTACTTTTACGGTGTTTCAGCAACTTTTCAGCCTCCAGTTTACAGAAACTGGCGAATAGAATTTCAATTTCTCACTGACTACACGATAAAAACCAGGCAAGTGTCGTTTATTTCGCTGGGTCTACAGTATGGCTTTCCCCTCATTTCTATATAATATAAACATAGTAGTCAATGACACGCCTTCAGGAATACTCAATAATACTCAGCACGGAGCAAAGTATCCCTGGATTCCCCAAAAAAAGGTAGTGCTGCTGTAACCCTTTTTTGACATGTTAACCCGTTAGTTATATGATCCCCTGCAAATCTCAATTTTCAAGAGATGCAAAGCTCTTGAATGTTTTTCCCAATTTATCGGCGCCGAAGCCAACTGTTGTTATGAATAGGTCGCTTTATGTTAACGCCGGTATAGTACCTCTTGGAAAAAACAAAACTCAAATTGCCAGGGAATTTGGCATTAGCCGCGAAACGCTATATCAGTATCTTAAAGAGCAATCATCCGCATAGGCGGTAAAGTCAGCGCGAGGAACTTCCCCTCGAACTGCTCGCAGAGCCGTACGTGACAGTCTCCCTCATACGGCTGTCTCTTTTTTCTTCTCTTCGTTTCATGTTATTTACGAAAGCATTTCCGGGCTAGTTTATTTATTTTTGCAGGACTACAGAAAACCGTGAAAAATTTATTATATTCGGAGCTTTGTCATCAGGCAGTACATGATGGCAGACGAGATATTATAGATTTTATTATGCAAATTAGCTTGTAAAATTTCAGGTTTCTTCTGGGTGAGTAGACTCACCTCAGTAAGCCCTGTCCCTGTATCGGCCATACTCCTTAAAATGTAACCGCTAAAAAGTAGGAAATCCTTGTGCAGCGAGCCACTTCAAGGGTAGATATCTGCGCAGCTCCATAGGTGCTCAAAATTTAACCGGTTTATAAAAAGCCCCGATCGTTTATGCAATCTCGTCTGTGAATTATCTATCTTTTTGGGGTGGCGTCTGACTTGTTCTTTATTTCCTTGATTTATATACATAATATATATAGGGGAGGAAAGATAGCATGGTAATTAAACGTGAAGATGAAGATAAATTGTCTCGTGAGGCTGGCGAAGCGATCGATAGCTGGAAAGCTTCTAGGCCAGATTTAGCCCAAAGAAAGCTTGAGAAGGCTAAGAGTAAAACGATCTATATCAATTTTCCAGATGAATTGAAGGTAGCTCTTCAGTTGCTAGCCACAAAAAAGAGCATGGGGTATCAAACATACCTCAAAATGATCATTTCAGATCATATTGAGGAAGCGAAAAAAGAAGGTAAGATCGACGACAACGCGATTAAGAAAGCGATGGGATCGTGATCTAAAATATCGCCAACGATTGAAGGTTGAACGAGAATGAAAAACAGTTAGTTAAACGGGCCCTCTCCCCAGGGCTCTTTGAGGACTAAACCACAGCCTAAGAGATGCGGCAAAGCATCCGCTTATATTCGTGGGGGAAGAGGTTAGGAGGAAACAAGCTTTGCACGCAGATGGTCCCTCAAAAAAGCTAGCGGACAATAACTTTGACGCTGTCTATCGCTGTTCCCCATCTGTCATCCATAGCTTGCAGCTGAAAGATATATTCCCCAGTTCTAAGCCCGTTCACCTCTGTAACCAAAGAGTTTTTATCAGAAAAAACGACACTGAGGCCTTTGCTTTTACTCCAGATAACACTTTTTATCACACCATCTGGATCAGAAGCTTTACCTGTCAGAACGATCTTGTTTGCTGTTGTTGTCATATCAGAGCCAGCGTTTACTATAGGCTGGAGATTTACTGTGACCACCACTTGATCGCTTTGGCTTTGGCCTTTGCTGTTAGTGACAGTAAGAGAGAACACATAGGGTGTACTTGCTGCAACAAGATTGCTGACGAGTGTTTTAGCAGCAGAAGGAGTAGCAATAGCAGCTTGGCTTGGACCTGACATTTGTGTCCACAGAAAGGTAAGGCTTTGGCCTTTAGGATCAGTGCTGCCAGAGCCATCGAGTTCAACAGCTGATTTACCTTGTAACAAAATGTTATCACCAGCATTAGCTACTGGAGGTAAATTATCTATTTGACCAATAAAGAGAAGCTGGTTTGGTGAGTCTGTTCCCAAACCACTAATCTTATTAACAGTGGCAGCTTGGGCTAGAGCTAAGGCCACAGTTTGAGGTTTGGCTTTGGGGTTTGTTTCAAGAAAGAGAGCTGCTGCACCAGCCACATGTGGGGAAGCCATAGAAGTACCACTTCTGTAGCTATAGGCACTGTCCCCAAAACCATTGGCTGAATAGATTAAATCACCGGGGCCAAAGATGTCCACACATGAACCAAAATTGGAAAAACTAGCTATAGCGTCATCTTTATTAGTAGCACCTACAGTGATAGCCAAAGGTTCACTTGCAGGTGAGTAGTTGCACGCGTTTTGAGTGTTGTTGCCTGCTGCTACAACGGTAGTAAAACCAGCTTTTACTAAGTTAGCAACGCCCTCATTAAAACTTGGAGATAATGACGATGATAATGACATATTCACAACTGCTGGCTTAAATTTTTGCTTTAAGACCCAGCTTAGACCTCCAAGAGCTCCAGCGATGCTGCCAGAGCCTTGACAGTTCAGCACGCGTACAGGATGCAATGTAACCTGATTTGCCACACCAGCAGTGTTTCCTCCTATAGTGCCAGCAACATGGCTGCCATGACCGTGGCAATCTTGATCAGGGGCATTACCATCATTTACCATGTCAGCGCCAACGCCAAGACGGCCAGCAAATTCTTGATGTGTTCCTCTAATACCTGAATCAACAATAAAAGCATGGACACCAGCCCCGTGAGTTGGTGGGCTAAAAATATTGTCTAAAGGAAGATCTCGTTGATCGATGCGATCAAGGCCCCAGCTTCGAACATTATCAGCCCAAATCGGTGCATTTTCTTCTACAAACTTCACAGCTGGATCAGCTCGAATAGTGTTTAAGAGATCTGGATGAAAGCTAGCATAGATAGCCATCATATTGGGCATAGATGCAATAATAGTGGCACCAGCTTCGAGAAGAGCATCTTTTTTGCCTTCAATGAAATTCGGACTTAATTGAGAATTAGTATCTTTAAAAAACACCAAATACTCATCTGCAACAGCATCTTCGTGAGTAAAAAGCGGAGAAAGTGCCATGGCTTGGTTTGTGCTTTGAGCTAAAAGCAAGCATAAAACTGTTTGTATGAACAGAGTCATAATTCTTCCTTTTCTATTTGAATACTGGGATATTGATCTGTTTATTGTACCATCACCTTAGCTAGTCTTTGGCGCTTTCGCGCCAAAGACATCTCTATCTTGATTTGTTTGTCTTAACTTCTAAGGCAGCTTTGAGATCGCTAGTTTGAAAGTCATTGCAAACCATAATGACTTAGGCGAAAGTAAAAATATAACAAACCCAGGACGATTATATGAAATTCTTGGCTTCCATAGCTATTTTGCTGCTGTCATTTTCTCATCTTCTGATAGCTGATAAGGTTGTAACGACCTATATCGTAGATGTGCAGAAAGAGCGCGAGTCAACCCGTTTTACTTTGACTGAGTGGCTTAGAATCAAAGAGCGCATGAAACTTATGGATGTCTATCTCGCAATGTTTTCTAATCCACAGACAGATAAGTTTCATCCAGAGATAGGAATTTTTGCCTCGCAAGCTAAGGGACTTGTTGAGTTTGCTGACTATCTTGCCTCGCCTGGTAATACAGCAACGCTAAGCGATCTTTCAGCTATAGAAAATCGAGGCAAGGCACAGCTTTGGCTAACCAACATTATTTCATCGACTTTCGGTGTTCGTAGTTTAAATATCGATTTTGGTCTTGAGTATGCGCAAGTTTCTGAGACAGCTAGCTTTCCGGCATCAGATATAAAAAACACCCTTCAGCGTGGTGGTGTCAATTTTCGTATATTTGGGCAGCACATCCAGGACTCTTTGTTTGTTCTAAAATATGGACACTATGAGGCGTTATTTGCTGATCTAAAGCTTCTTGATCCTTTGGCGGGTAAGATGCAAGGCGCCTATTATGGTGGAGAAATACAGCTTTATCTTCTCCATTGGTTAGGCCTAGCTGGTGAGTATACGCAATTTGCTAAAGCGACCTCTGGAGCTCAAAGCCTTGCTGGAGCAAGCTTTGACTATGGGGCTTTTATTGAAATCAGTCTTTTTCGTTTTTCTGGTGGCTTTACTACCTCACGCTGGGACTATACTCGTAGCGAGCAAAAGCCACGCCGCAATTTTATAGGGAAATATGCTGGGTTGAGCCTGCAGTTTTAAAACTCTATGCTATTTTCTTCTTCTTGATTTTAGTTATATCTTCTTTGAACTTGTTGACGCTAGTTTTTGCGCGTTCATTTCGTCTTCCTATGTCAACTATTTGATCAAAAAAACGCTATGCTAGCCACAGCTATTCTGGGCTGTTTTTTGCTGTCTTGGATAATTTTGTAGCGACTTAAAAATCAAATAAAATCCATTATTATAAAGTGTTGCAATATTTACTACAGCGGTAAGGGTTTTATCCGACTGTGTTTTACGTAACCTCGAAAAGAGTGATTTAATATGTTTAAGAAAATAAAATTAACTCTCTTGTTGACTGCTGTCATGGTATTTATTCATGCTTGCGGTGGTAAAAAAGTACAAGTCATCGATGGTCAGTCTTTTCAGGCTAAGACAGAAGATACTGCTAAAAATGATAAATCTTTTGTCGTAGATGGATTAGAGTTGTTAAATCCTAAAGCTACCTATTTAGTTGGCGAAAAGATTGAGTTTAGAGCTAACTTAGCTCTCAATGTACAGCTTGTCTCCGGCCTTAGTTTAACTTCTAATGTTGGTTCTGTACTATTAGATTTTAAATGGGGAGATAATGATAGACAAGCTTCCTGTGAGAATAACAACGAATCTTCAGTCTTACTTTGTACTTATATCGTGCAAGCTTCAGATTCATCGGGGAAGATTGTTCCATCAAAGCTAACTATTGTAACTGCTTCAGGTAACATAGTGATAACTTTAACCAAAGAAAAAGTTAAAACTATTGAGGCAGATGTTGTAGTATCAAAATCTTCTGTGACTGTCGCTAGTGTCACTTTGATAGATTTAAAAAGCTCTTATCAAGTAGGTGAATTGATTCAATTTGAGGTGCTTTTCTCTGATCAAGTGTCGTTAACCGGACCTGCAACTTTACCTTTTAAAATTGGAACAGTCGAACGGCAAGCAAACTGTCAGGTAAAACCAAAAGCGGTTCGTGCCTTGCAATGTGACTATACTTTGCAACTTGGTGATAGCTCAGCGCAGATCAGCTTGATAAGTTCAGGGCTTGCCAGCTCTAGCATTTCATCGGGAAGCAAATTAGTTGCTCAGACCTTTTCTAAGCTCATTTTAGATCAGATGAAATCTAACTTGGTCATTCATACAAGTTCAAGTTCGACCCCAATGCCTGGAGATGCCGCTAATATTGCATTTGTTGATAGTAGTATTCGTTTTGGTGTTGCCGGAACAATGTTGAATACGCCTGTGACAGTTTTGGTTACTGATAGTGGTGCTAATCCGGTAGCAGGGGTCATAGTGGTTTGGCAGATTAGCTCGGGGGGTGGTAGCTTATCTAGTATCACCAGTATTAGCGCAGCCGATGGTGTGGCAACAAGCCCTAGCTTTCTTTGCCCAAATATAGCAGGTGATACTGTTATTTTAGCTACTATCTCTCATCAGTCGGCAACTATAACAGTTACGACAACTGCTGGAACCTTAGCTACTTTGAGTGCCTATACTACTAGCAGTCAAAATGCTGTCACAGGACAGTCACCTTCACAGCCTCTGACAATATTAGCGCAAGATGCTTTTGGTAATCCATTAGCCAATACTGCAATTGACTTTACCATTGATAGTGGTAACGGTTCTTTGGCAAGCACAAATTCTATACTAACTAATTCAGATGG
>CALBMD010000007.1 GCA_937896265.1 uncultured Pseudomonadota bacterium | reverse complement strand
CGCATCCTTTGGCAAAATACCTTTGCAAGAACTTGCGGAATCAATAGGGTCTGTAGCTGAAAAGAAATGGCTCAAGGTTACTGGTGGCTATGATGATGTCACCCTGTTAATCTTTGCGCCAAAACTTGAAGAAATCCATGAGGGAGAAATAGACTTCAACACACTTCTGCAGCTACCTGACTATGAATAGGTTGAAGGTTACCAGCCTATGCCTTGACTTGCTGGTAACGACTTCCTAAAATATTTATTTGGTAAATAACTAGCCTCTAAATTCACGCCGCCCACAAATGCTTGTAACTAATTTCTTATAATGCTATCCCTCTGACATTACTATGTATGACAAAGGAGAAGCAATGAAGTTAAGTTATATAGCGTTTGCTGCTGTGTTGGTTAGCCAGCTTAGCTTAGGTTCTCAATATCAAGTAAAGAAAAGGTTTGCTGCTGTGTTGGTTAATCAGCTTAGCTTAGGTTCTCAATATCAAGTAAAGAAAGAGGATGATAGAACGACATTAACGTTCGAAGACGTTAAAGAAAAAGAGCTCTTTGCAAGCAATGAACAAGTTCTTAAAAAAACATTCAGCGACCAAGTCAAGGCACAGCAGTTTTTTCTAGCAGGTCGCGATAGTATAGAGGTTCAAACCTCAGATTCAGAAGATACCCTGCGGCCGCAAATTGCCGGCGGTCTTTTATCGACTATGTTAATGGCTTATAACAACCATGTACCACTGGTTCTCCGACCAGATGATGTTTGGCTCACTGTTTCGGCAGTGGTGGCAAGATACATCGACAAGCATGCTGAAGAACTAAGAGATCGTTTTGTCTCCCGTTCAGGAAAAAAGGAATTAAATCTTAATCTGCCGCTAATATCAATGGATCAAGCTCTTTCCATAATGGCAAATACCATTCATAACAATATTGAAGATGAAGCGTTAAAGGATTTTTTTACTCCTAATTTTTCAACAACTACGCCCACAGACCGTACTGTTAGTAATATTCAATTGATGGCTGGAACGAAGAGCTATTTTGATTTTAAGATGAGTTTCTGGTGCGGCATACCCAAGGTCACTTTGCTAGGCACCCTTGGTGATTGGGAAGAGTTGCGCATAAAAGCAGACTATATTCAATCTCTGGGAGGAGATATGGCTAAATGGCATGGTCTCCTAGCAAGAGTGTTAGATCAGCTCGTTGCTACTTACAAAGGTGAGGTCGATAAAGACTTCTGGCAACGTGTTTTTACCTCCGCTCTCAGGGGAAGTGGTTCCACGGAATATAATGGCTGGTCTTTAGTTTTTGCGCCTTTTGATAGCGATGGAGAGTACTTACTTAATGAGGATGCGACCTCTATTGCCAAGACGCACAATTATGCTAAACCAAACCATAACGGCGTTGATGAAATTTTGCTACAAGATAGCATGGTAGACGTTTCGGTAACTATTAACGATAAACCTATGATTGTCTATGCTGGTGTTTCTCTGCCTAAATATAATAAGGATAGCAATAGCTTGAGTCCCAGTGTCGATTACGCTCTAATTGCGAAGAAACAGTGGACATTAGAAGAATTTCACAATCATGTGATAAGCAATAATAATAATATAAAGTTGAAAGCAAAGTACGCTATTGTCAGCCAATTTGCATTTCATATTATAAAAGAGACACACTTGCCAAACCAGCGGTTAACTGAGATGGCTCAGCTTATTAAAGGATTTTTTACAACTCCTTCTGGTATGAATTATAGCAAACGAGGCCGATGGGTTAAAGAATTATCAGATGAGGAGGCCCGCCTACGACACCCTTTTCTTTATGATGCCAACCTACGAGGCCTTTTTGTTACTGCTTCTGATAAACCCATAGCAGCCCTAGCAGACTGGGCTGAAGATTCAGCATTTGATCGTACCAACTTACAAGCTTTCTGCAGCTTCTTAAAAGATAAGAATACACACAGCTGGATCGATTCACCAACTTATATTGAAATTCATAATGCAGTTCAAAACGCTCAAGAAGATGATGTTATAGATAGTTTTCTTCGGACGGTTGGGATGTAACAGATCCTCTGCAGGGGCTTTGCTATGTGACCTTAAATCTCTACTTTCCCAGCAAAAACATACTCACAAGGCCCATGCAGGGTAATCAAACTCTTAGCATCTTCCGCTGTCACATATAAATCCCCACCTGGCATTTTCACCATTACACCGTTCTCGCAAAAGCCTTGGCTAATCATCATAGCACTGATAGCACAAGCACCGCTTCCGCAAGCTTGAGTAAAGCCCACACCTCGCTCAAAAGAAATAGCTTGCAGGAAAAGTGATGCCTCGTTGCGTAGCGCCCACTTAGCTTGCTTTAGCATTGCTTGCGATGGAGCAATTTCCCAACAAAAATGGATGTTGATACCATCCCAAGCTTCATTTTTTTGCACCTTCTGGCAAAAAGCTAGAACATCCTTAGTTTCCAATTGCTCGGCAGTTTGCACAACAATATGGTTATTGCCTAAATTCACCCCAGCTACTAATTGAACATTTAACTGAGACAGCTCTTTCTTAATATTCAACTGCTGAAGGGCTGAAAACCAGGTGTTTTCGCTATCAAGTTTTGCATAGCCCATGCCAGCAGCAACAAAAACTGGCTGACTATTCCAAGGCTGGCGAAGATAGGAGATAACTTCTTTACTCCCCACTTCAAAAGAGAGTTGCAAGGATGGCTCAATGCCTCGCCCAAATTCAACCTCTCGCTTGGACGCAGCTGCAGCAGCACAGCGGACACCATTACCACAGTGAGAAGCGAGCGTGCCATCCGCATTGACGATCGTCATGCGATGCGGGACAAGATCTTGAGCCCCATGTTTAGTAAGAAGCAAGATGCCATCAGCACCAATACCACTGCCATCTCGACTACAAAGAATTGGGGCTACTTTTTGTAAAGCTGGGATAAGCGCTGCCTCTTGGCTATCATGAGTCCAAATAAGGATGAAATCATTTTTACAACCATGCCATTTTTCAAAATCAAGAATCATATTTTTTATTGCTTCCCTAAATAATCCTTCTCGAGAAGAGTCATCTGAAAGGTTCCTCTCAAATCTCTTCCTCTGAATTTTTACGTCATTTGATCTTCAACCGATGCCGCTTCTGTGAAGCGGCTGATATTGCCAACCTCGCCAAGCACCCACAGCACATCTCCTGTCTCTAAAACCATATCAGACTTGGGATTACGGATGCGCTCGCCTCGGTGTTCGAGGCCGACAATAATGCACTCAAAACGTTCACCCAAACCAGAGTCACGGATAGACATACCATTAACCTTTACCCCTTCAGCAATAGGGACACGAAATAAATCATAATGATCTAAATCGGACGCAAAGCTAGTCTCCTCATCTTTGACAGTCAATGCTTCATTAAAGCGTTCAACCTCCGCGTCGGTACCAAAGCACCACAAGGAGTCTTGCGGATAAAGCATCTCTTTTGCTTTTGGTGCAATAATATTTATCCCATCACGTACAATGACAACGATATTGATACCAAAGCTTTCTCGAAGAGCCAGCTGTAATAGTGTCTTGCCAACTACAAAAGATCTGCCAGGCACCTTAATTTCTACCAAATAAGCATCCCATGGCGCTAACCTATTTAAAGGCCCATGATGTGGCTCACTTTTGATATCAATTTGAAACCCTGATTTAAACTGCCTTTCCATACGACGATAGTAAACTTCAATCGCCCCACGGAAAAAATAAAACATACCAGCACAACCTAATACAGTTATAACCAAAGTGACAGGCGCTGGAAAATACTCCACACTCAAAAGACCGAGAAGACCAATTGTGAGGATACGGCTTAACAAACGAGAACCTGGCCCATGCTCTCGAAAAGCCCAAAGCATGGCATAGATGCTTGGCGAGGCTAAGCCAAAAGCCACTACCCAACTCAACCCAATCGCTGTATAGCCGTTTTCGATATAAAGGGACACAACAGGTATCAAATTCGCCGCTGCAATAGTAAAAACGCTAATAACAACAATGCTGTTTAAAATCCACTTGGCAAAATTCATTGAATATTGCGATCTCTCTCGCTTGATCAAAAGCTGTCTTTCAAGCCAAGCCAGATAGTTATCGAGCAATGTTTTAACCTTAGGTGGCAACATTGCTTCGATCTTATTACCTACTTTAGGTGCCCACTGCACCAAATAAGGTGTAGTAAATGTTGTGAGCAAAGAAACAGACACAATAATAGGGTGTAATTTGGCATCAATGACACCAAAACTCAAACCGAGGGAAGCAATAACAAACGACAACTCGCCAATTTGAGTCAAACTCAAACTGACCTGAACTGCATTTTTAATCGACTCCCCGGTCAATAAGGCGCTAAGGGTAACACAAAGAAATTTGCCAATGATAATGACTGCGGACAGCAGCAGCACGACACCTATATTGTCCCAGATTACTGCTGGGCTAAGCAACATACCTACAGAAACGAAAAACACCGCTCCAAAAATATCTTTAAGAGGAGCAACTAGTTCCTCAATACGCTTGGCTTCAGAACTCTCTGCAATAATAGACCCAATAATAAAGGCCCCTAACGCAGCTGAGTACTCAAAATAATCGGCGATCCAGACAAAGGCCAAACAAAGACCGATAGCTACAATAGTCAAAATCTCATCATTGCCATGACGACGCACTGATTTAACAAAACGGGGCACAACAAAAATACCCGCAACAAACCAAGCTCCCACAACAATGGCCATCTTGCCACCAGCAATCAGCAGAGAAATACCGTCAAATTGGGCAGTCTTAGCAATATTAGTTAAAGCCACCAGCATGATAATAGCTACAAGGTCTTCAACGATAAGTATGCCAAATACCAGTTCAGCAAATTTCTTGGTCTTAAGCCCAAGTTCATCAAGAGTCTTAATAATAATAGTCGTGGACGATATTGCAATCATGCAACCAAGAAAGATAGAGTCCATACTGGACCAGCGTAAAAAGTGTCCTGTAATAAGTCCTGCAAGCAGCATAGTGCCAACTTGGATGGAAGCTGTGACAGCAGCAGACATACCTACACGAGCTAGCCTGCGGAAACTAAACTCTAATCCAAGAGCAAACATGAGAAAAATGACACCTAGCTCTGCCCAAACATCGATACTCTTGGTATCTGCAACTGAAAAGACAGCTGGAGTATAAGGCCCTACAATAATACCTGCGACTAAATAACCAAGTACCACTGGCTGCTTAATACGCCGGAAAATAAATGTTATAATAGCCGCTACTCCAAGAATAATGGCTAAATCTTGTATCAATGCGGGTAAATGCATCTACTTCTCCATTCTTAATCCTTCTTGGGAGGAACATCTGCGTGTGAAGCTTGTTTCTTCCAAAATCTCTGCTAAAAGTCTCTATCCATTACTGTTTTGCGCCCATCACGTCTGGCATGATCTATTGCTTTTAGCGTTGATTGCCGAACCATTTCTGATAATCGCGGCAACACGGTCGCTGACATATTGATATCACCGCCATGAGCTTTGATAAAAGCCTTCAATTTTGAGGCTACTATTAAGATATCTTCTTCCTCTATCGCTGTTGCAACTTTATTAACAGCCACAGTTTCAGATCGAGTCAAAGGGGCTATAGCCTCTTCTGCCCAAGCATCCTTGTGTCGAGCTACCTCACGATGGCGACTAAAGCAGTCGACTGAACAAAAAGCAAGCTTACGACAAGTTGAAACATCACAGCGAAAATATTTTGCACCAAAATCTATTGGTTTTTTACAAGGACCACACTTAGCCCAAACATTACCTTCCACTAAAACTCCTTATTTTCTAACGACGTCGAAAAATTTTCTCATTAGCGTCAATAACCTCAAACTGTTCCCTAAGCGAGAGCAGAGCTAGGGATTCCTTAGACCCTAACCCCAAATAGCCACGGCGCACCAAAGAGTCGAGAAACAATCTCAACACTGTCTCTTGTAGCTCTCGAGTAAAATAAATCAGCACATTACGACATAAAATTAAATTCATCTCACCAAACGAAGCATCCGTTGCTAAGTTGTGTTCGCCAAAAGTAATATTTTCTAACAAATCCGGATCGATGGAACTTTGATCATACTTCGAGGTGAAATAACTGGCCAGTGACTTCTGACCGCCTGCATCAAAATAATTTTTTGACCCATACTTGACAGCTAATGACGAAACCAGTCCCTGCTTAGCTCGGGCCACCTTCACTTTATTAATATCAGTAGCATAAATAACAGCTCGATCTAATAGCCCCTCCTCCTTCAACAAAATCGCCAAAGAAAAAGGCTCTTCTCCTGTTGAACAGCCTGCATGCCAGATCTTAAAATGGGGGTAGGTACGCAGCATTGGAATAACTTCACGTTTAAGTGCAATAAAAAAACCAGGATCACGGAAAAATTCAGTTGTAGAAATAACCAGGGCAGCAATAAGATTTTCAAAGAATTCTCGATGTGACAAATTGACAAAAATTTCTCGAATGTCTCGTATCTTTCGACGACGCATGAATTCAGCAATACGTCTTTTTTGAGAAGAGCGAGCATAGCCGCTAAAATCATAACCGTATTCTTGCAGAATCAGTTGACGAAGCTCATCTAGCTCTTCATCATTTGGCTCAAATTCATCTATTTCGACAGCCATATCCGTAACAAAGACAGGAGCTTGGTAGTATCAACTGGTTTTGTCATATAATCGCTAGCACCTGCACGTAAGCAATCCTCCCTGTCTTGAGGCATAGCCTTAGCGGTAAGCGAAATAATCGGTAATTTACGAAATCGGCTACGTTTTCTTAGCAAATCAATAGCTTCATTGCCGCTCATTTCTGGCATCATAACATCCATTAAGACGACATGAATATTTTCCGTTGATTCCAAGACCTCAATGGCTTCTTTGCCAGTGCGCGCTTCAAAGACTTCAAAACCCTCTGCCTCTAAAACTTGACGAATAGCAAAGATATTGCGTTCATCATCATCAGCAACTAAGATGCGCTTTTTATCGAAAAGCGCATTGGGTGTATATACCTCACCAGCAACTTCATTTTCTGAATTAGAATGCACTTTAAAAACTTGATCTTTAACAAGCACTAAAAAACGATTCACTTCATCTAAAAGACGCTCTGGTGATCTGGCATCTTTAATAACAACGGAATCTGCATACGTTTTTAGAAAGTTAGCTGCTGCTGGTGGCCAACCAACATGGGTATATACAACAAGAGGCACATCACCTGCCCCCTTTAACTCCTTCAAAATTTCATAGCTATGCTCTGCATGGAAGCCACTATGTACAACGATACAATCAAACATCGACTCCGATGCCAAACGAGAAGCTTCATCAAGCCGTGCAGTAATAATAATTTCTGCTTTTGTCGCCCCCAAAATATGCCGTAAATTCTCACCAGATTCCACATCATCAGCATATATCAATACCTTTGATGTTACTTGCGATATAGTCTCCGTAATACTTTGAAACACTTTGTTTAATCCAGCGACATCCACTGGTTTTTCCGAAAATGTTGCCGCGCCTAAAGCTAAAGCCTCATCGCGTCTTGGTTTAGCAGAAAAGACATGCACAGGAATAGAATGCGTTGAAGGATCACTGGCTAACTCACGTAGCACTGCCAGCCCATCCATATCACGTAACTTTAAGTCCAAAATAATAGCGATTGGTTTAACGGTCTTAGCAATGCTAATACCTTGATTTCCTGTAGAAGTTTGGTAGTAACTCAAACCATTCTCGGCACATTTTGATGCCAAAATGCCGGCAAAGATAGTATCATCTTCAATAATCATTACTGTATTAGACGTTACTTCAGAAACCAAATCAGTTCTTTGTTGTGATACATGCTGCTCTCGGCGCTTACTAGTCTGTATCGCTCTAAATTGCCCAGGTTCGCTCAAATACGATGGCAAAAACAGAGTAAATGTACTGCCTACTCCTTCCTCCGACTCCAAATGAATAAAGCCACCTAACAGATGGGCAAGATGCTGCGATATAGTAAGACCAAGACCAGTCCCAGCATACTTTCTTGCCACCGAGCTATCGAGCTGTTTAAATGCTTCGAA
>CALBMD010000006.1 GCA_937896265.1 uncultured Pseudomonadota bacterium | reverse complement strand
AAAAAGAAGCGCCTGCCACTGATGTCATGACAGCCTTCCAACGCCGCATCGACGCTCAAAAGAACAAACCACCACTTAGCTGGGTGCATGCCGACTGCAAGTCGCGACTGAGAAATATCTGCAGAAATACTAGCTTTTATTTGTGATCATTCCCGCTGATTTGAATTTTGATACGCTTATTTAAGCTTAGAACAGCAAGACATCGCCAGGTTTTTTGCTGTTACTTTTATCTGCAATCTGAAATTTCTGCTCAATGATCTCTTTTTCCGAATGCATTGTGCTACATGCAAGTAACTTATTACTAAATTCAACTAATTCTTGCTCTTGACACTTCCCTTCGGCCAAAAACCTTTGGTGACAATCAGTCCAAACAGTCAGCATCTTAGAGAGGTTATTCAGATTTTGAACAATACGGTCTTGAAACTGCAGCGCTTCAATGATAGGACAAACAAAGTCATCGACTTCCTTTCTTTTCTCATTATCTTGAACGTAAGCAGAAAACTCTTTTATGCTTTTTGCTATCTGAAGGGTTGCTGCTTCTGACGCTTTGCTGTACTTGTCAAAAGAGCTTGTTGAAAATTTCATTAAATCCAAGAGGGCAGCTTTGCGTTCATTTACCTGCATCACCTCTTGAACAATCAATTTCTGCCAACTAGCAACAAAGTCATTAAGACAATTTTGCAAACCTTCCTCAAAAGCAAAACTTACAAAAATTGGAGACAAAATCGCTTTTTCTTGAGAAGAAAGAGTGTGCTTTGCAGAAAAGCTTTGTGCAGAACTAAGAATAAATTCACTAGCCTTTTGAGTCGAAAGCAATATAGAAGCAGTCAGCTCTCGAAGAACTTCGATAAAAATACTATCTATGAGCTTCTGAGTTTCTGTATAGCCGTTTGACACATCTCTCCCATAAGCAAAGGCATTAATGCTATCGGTAATATCCTCTCTAACGTTTAGGGCTAAAACTCAGAGATCACAAACTTAAAAATTTAGTTAAAAATTTACGAAATATTAATGTATTTAGCTTCTTAGCTCACTGCTTAATCTCATAAAACGACAATCCCTCTCAACAGCCACAAAGCCTGAGGAGTGAATCCAGTCCACCAAAGAATCAGCTGTTTCATACTTCTTAGTTTTAGCTCCAGATTCATGAGCGATATTCTCTTCAATCATAGTGCCGTTAAGATCATCGACCCCAAAATGCAAACTAATTTGCGTAACCTCTACTCCAGAATCAATCCAAAAACTTTGAATATGATCAACATTATCCAGAATAATTCTTGAAATCGCGAGGGTCTTTAAGACTTCAACAGCAGAGGGTCCTTTAACACCCCGAAGAGCTAAAGGATTATTCTTATCTTGGAAGGCAAGAGGAATAAACGCCTGAACCCCTTTAGAACGGTCTTGAAAATCGCGGATAGCTAACATGTGCGCAATCCGATGTTCTCTTTTTTCGATATGACCAAAAAGCATAGTGATACTAGTTGGAATATCGCGTTGATGCATAAGTTCATGGATACGAAAATAATCCTGAGCCCGAATCTTAATATCAATCTTTTTACGAATAGCATCATCAAAAATTTCAGCACCACCGCCAGGAATACGACCTAGCCCATGGCTGACAAAGTCATCAATAACCTCCTCATACGATTTACCAAATTTTTTAGCAAAGAAATCTATCTCAACTGCAGTAAATGCCTTAATCATAGCATCAGGCACAATCCGCTTAACTAACTGTAAAAGATCAAGATAGTATTGATAAGGAAGCTCAGGATTAAGGCCAGAAGAAAACCATACTTCTTTTAACTGCTCTGGCGCTGAAGCAAGTTTTTTTTCAATCGCATCAAGACCAAGGACATAAGCATCTGCATCTGTTTTGTTACGGCGAAAACCACAGTATTTACAGGCATAACGACAAATGTTCGTGAAGTTCATATAGTAATTTTTAATAAAAGTAACTTCATTACCAAACCGTTGACGCTTTTTTTCATCTGCCATTTTACCCAATTCATGCAGAGGCAAATCATAAAGCGCCAAACCTTCATGCAACCCAAATCTCAAATTATTCATCCTGTCTCCTTCTAATCTTGACTTCTCACAAATGAACCTTATTTTTTCTCTTGTAGCAAGGAAAATGGATATAATATCCTTTATAAAAGGCATATATTATGGATAAATTTGATACTGTAACTCTAGCTGCTCTTGAAATTGCTCAAAGCGAAGCCTTAAGTAGAAGACATAGCGAAATAGGTCCTTACCATCTAATGTTTGGACTACTAGAAAACCCAAATTCTCGCTCAGCAAAGCTATTTAAAAACCATAGGGATCAGATTGCAGCTAAATTAGCAGCTTTAGCTAGCCTGGAACATCCTGTGCCTCTAGATGCTCTACATATTAATGCGGGGTTGAATGAATGGCTTACCTTGGCAAAGAGTAAGTCAACTAAAGAAGGCCGACAAAGCATTAACGAAGTAGATCTACTATATTTTGTCCACAAGTTTGTTGCCGAAATTAAATTATCAGACAAAGATGCCAAAGAGCTCAGCCAAGAAATTAAAGAGCTACCTTTTTTAACGAATCTAAACGAACTAGCTAATCAAGGCAAACTTGATCCTGTCGTTGGTCGTACGCAAGAAATTAGATCTGTTATTGAAATTTTAGGAAGACGAAGCAAGAACAACCCCGTTCTTATTGGATCTGCCGGTGTTGGAAAAACTGCTATTGTTGAGGGCTTGGCAGAACAAATTGCCAAGGAAAATGTTCCTGATGTTCTACTTGGCAAAACAGTCTACTCGCTCGATATGGGCTCCTTAATGGCTGGTACTAAATTTCGTGGCGACTTCGAAGAACGTATTCAGCAGTTGCTTAAATTCATGCAAGCTCAAGCTGGCCAGGCTATTTTATTTATTGACGAGATTCATCAACTTATTGGAGCTGGACGAACAGATGGAGCAATGGACGCTGCTAACCTTCTAAAACCAGCCTTAGCACGTGGAGATCTTCATTGTATTGGCGCCACCACACCAGATGAATATCAAAAATATATTCTAAACGATTCTGCTCTAGAACGCAGATTTAGACCAGTGCGTGTTGAAGAACCATCTATCGAGGATGCAACTGAAATCCTTTTAGGTGTTCGTGACAAACACGAAATGCATCATGGAATCAAGATTTCTGATGAAGCTATCTATGCGGCTGTAAAATTATCAGTACAATACCTAACTGACAAAAGGCTTCCAGACAAAGCTATCGATCTAATTGACGAAGCAGCCTCTTCACTAAAACTTTCCGCTCAAGCTATGCCAGCTGATCTAGCTCTCTTAGAAGCTGAAATTAGAGCCAAGAAAATTTTAGCTCAGTTTGAAAAAGACAATTCCGACATTCAAGATGAAATCGTTAGAATGCAAAAAGAATTTGATGTGGGTAAAGAACATTGGGCTCAGGAAGTAAAATCTTTAAAAAGACTTACTTCAGTAAAAAATGCGTTAGAAAAAGCCACCTTTGATTTAGAAAAAGCAGAGCGAGAAGGGAGATTTGAAGATGCCTCAAAAATAAAATACGGTGTCGTTCCTGATCTCCAAAAAGAACTTGCTTCTCATCAAAGCAATTGGATCTTAACCCCAGAACATATCGCAAAAGTGATTGCTCGCCACACTGGTATAAAAGTGGAAAAGATTCTTAAAGACAAACAAGAAAAACTGCTAGAGCTAGAGGATTTTTTAAAATCTAGGGTTTATGGTCAAGATGAAGCTCTGCATGAAATTTCTGAAACCCTCATTACTGCCTATGCTGGTTTAACTGCAGAAAATCGACCCATGGGTTCATTCTTACTAAAAGGCCCAACGGGGGTTGGTAAAACAGAAACCGTCAAAGCTCTGGCTACCTTCCTCTTTGATTCAGAACAGAACATGGTCCGCCTAGATATGAGTGAATATTCAGAAAAACATGCTGTAGCCAAATTAATTGGAGCTCCTGCTGGCTATGTCGGCTATGAAGACGCTGGCGTGCTCACGGAAGCTATACGGCGAAAGCCTTATGCAGTGCTGCTCTTTGACGAACTAGAAAAAGCGCACCCTGATTTTGCTGATATTTTACTACAAATCCTAGATGAGGGCCGTCTTAGCGACAACAAAGGTCGGACCATCGATTTTCGCAATACTATCGTGATGATGACGACTAACTCAAAGAATTTGAACCAAGACTTTAAACCAGAAGTACTCGGACGTATTGATTCTATTTTGACCTATAAGACACTAAATCAAGACGTGACGAAGAAACTAGTTGATAAGCAGTTGGCTAATCTTGCTAATCGATTAAAAGGGAAAAATATTAAAATAAGCTTGTCAGAAGCTATGATAAGTGAGCTATGTAAGCTAGGGTATGACCCTCAATTTGGCGCAAGACCTATGCAAAATGTCTTTAACCGATTAATTGCAAGACCTCTTGCCACACAGATCATAGCCGGTAATCTGAGCAAAGGAGATTTGATGGCTGACTTCGTAGACAATCAAACAGTATGGCGTCAATCTTGAGGTTTTGGATAAATTTGTTATGATCAGCCTTGTATATAACTCTTGTTACCTTTCAACTAGAGGCAAGGATGAAAAATAAAATTTTGGTCTGCGGCGCCGATGGGCAAGTGGGGCAAAAACTCTGTTCTTATTTAAATCATTTTGGTCAAGTATATGCTGGCAGCAAAAGTAAGAAAACAAGCCATTATGGGCTGCCGCATATTACTCTAGATTTTGCCAAGACAGATGCGGAAATTTCACAAATTATTCAAGAATTAGATCCTCAATATATCGTCAATGCTGCAGCCTTTACTCAGGTCGATCTCGCTGAAGACCAGGAAAAAGAAGCCACAAGGATCAATACTATTGTGCCATCTCTTTTAGCTAAAGCTAGCCCTTCTTTGAAAGGCTTTATCCACTTCTCGACTGATTATGTTTATAATCCTAAACACAATAACCCCATCTCTGAGGAAGAAGAGAAAAATCCCTGCAATATCTATGGCAAAACAAAATTGCTCGGCGACGAAAAACTTTTAACTGACTTTAACAATGTTATCATTTTGCGCACATCTTGGGTCTATGGTCAGCAAGGGAAAAACTTTGTTAATAACATGATTGATTATGGTAAGAAAAATACTAGATTAACTGTAGCAAATGACCAATGGGGGGCACCGACTTATGCCAGAGACCTAGGTCTTGTCGTCTTTGCTATCCTGTCACGAGCTATGGACGATGATAAATATTTTCTGACTAAAAAAGGCGTCTACAATTGCTGTAATGAAGGGCATACAAACTGGTACGAATTAGCTCTCAAGATTTTTGATTTAGCTAAAATTTATAAGATTAAACTTAAGCTAAATGAAATTATTCCTGTAGCTTCCAGTGATTCCCCAACAAGAGCTTTGAGGCCAAAGAATTCTCGTCTGAATATTTCAAAACTCAATAATGTGCTAAAAATAGAAATGCCTTCTTGGGAAACTTCTTTGCATCAATTTTTTGATACTCTTAGGTAGCTTTCATGCCAGCCATAGAAGCTAAAGGAGGATCTGCCTCTTCAGGCTTGATAGAATCATCAAGAAAAATTGTATTTTGCTCATTATCAAGCTCAATCCCTCGTCTAAAAAGTTCCTGCATAATATAGTCACGGTCAGCTGTAAATTCTTTTTTCGTCTCTCGTAATAAATTTAAGAGATTTTGTGCAAAACTAACATCTTTTTCTAGTACCTTATAATAAATCTGCAGCCTCGCAGAAATTTTCTCAACACTATTGAGCTGTCCGAGAGCAGTGGTTGCATCTTTTTCATCTTGATTGATAATAAAATCAGCAAGCCGATCAAAAGCAGGCTCATATCCAAGTTTTACCAAAGAAAT
>CALBMD010000005.1 GCA_937896265.1 uncultured Pseudomonadota bacterium | reverse complement strand
GCTTGGTGAGTTAGCTGAACTCAAAGCCTTGTTAGGGGAAAGCTTTTTGATAACAGCTGGCTACAAAGAAAGCTCGCAGTATCAATTTAAGGGAAGCCTACTTTTTTCTGGTGGCTCCTATGTGTTACAAATCAATGATGAACAAAAACTAAGTCTCGACGCTCTTTTAGGCCAAGTACGTAAAGCACAGCATATTGCTATTTGTCGCGACCAGGATGTTGAAAGCTCTGATCGCTACTCAGGGTTTGAGCGATTTGATTTTTGCCCAGATGCCTTACCAGAGCTTGATTACAGCGACATTAACTCACAAAGCAGCTTTTTAGGACGCTCCTTTTCTTACCCTATTTTTATCACCGGGATGACCGGTGGGGTAGAGCAAGGTGCTGATATTAATAAAAACCTTGCTCTAGCAGCGCAGGCCTTAAATATTCCTATGGGCATAGGCTCCCAGCGCATTGCCCTTGAAGACCCCAAGTTAGCGCGAATTTTCCGCGTAAAACAACATGCCCCTGAGTTATTTTTACTTGGCAATATTGGCGGCGCCCAACTTACAGGAAAAGATGCCTTAGATCTTTGCAAACGGGTTGTTGAAATGATTGACGCTGATGCATTAGCCATTCATCTTAATGCAGCACAAGAGATGGTGCAAAGCGAAGGAAACCGAGAGTTTAAAGGTATCGCAGACAATATTGCAGCTATCTGCCAACATCTAAGTGTTCCGGTTGTTGTCAAAGAAGTAGGAGCAGGTTTGAGCGCTAAAACTCTCCAGCGCTTAATCAATCTTGGTGTGAAAGCTTTCGATTGCGCTGGCCGCGGTGGCACTTCTTGGACTTGGGTGGAAGCCTTGCGCTCGAAAGATGAGACTACTAGGCGTCTAGGTGCAACATTTCGCAACTGGGGGATACCAACTGCCCATAGCCTTATAGAAATCCGCAAGGACTTTAAGGATATCGATCTTATCGCCACAGGGGGCATTAGAAACGGCTTAGAGGTCGCCAAGGCTGTCGCTTTGGGTGCTAATATGGTGGGTATTGGGCTACCGCTTTTTAAAAAAGCTCTCATTTCAGTAGAAGAGACTGAAAAGGAGCTTTTCATCTTAACCAGAGAACTCAAAACAGCTATGCTGCTTACCGGTTCACGTCAAATCAAGGATCTAGCAATGTCATTGGTACCACGCTATGGATCATAAACTCGCCTGGCCCCATGGCGTCATCGCCACCGCACCTAGCAATATCGCTTTTTTAAAATACTGGGGAAAAAGCGATAAGGCGAACCAATGGCCAGCTAATAGCTCCATGTCCATGACTCTTGATGCGTTAAAAACTACTACTAAAGCCTGGCATACCAATCAAGATGATCATCAAGTCTTGCTTGGAGGAAAAACAATTGATCGCACAAGCAGTAGGGGTCAAAAAGTTTTTCGCCACCTCGATTACCTTAAAAATTATCTTGGCGCTAAATCGTATCTTTTAATTGAGTCACAAAATAGCTTTCCTGCTGACTGCGGCATTGCCAGTAGCGCTAGCGGCATTGCTGCTCTAACAATCGCTGCCTGCGCTAGCTGGCTTGGCAAGAGCAGCTTTGAAGAGTTAGACAAAGCTGGCTTTTCTACAAAGGCACTAGCTCAGCTTGCAAGGCAGGGCTCAGGCAGTGCCTGCCGCAGCTTTTTTGGCGGTTTTGTTACTTGGCACAAAGGCCCAAGTTGGGACAGGCAAAGTTTCACCCAGGATTTTACCGCCAATCATTGGCGCCTAGATGACACTGTTGTGATGGTTTCAGCTGAAGAAAAGGCTATTTCTTCCAGCCTAGCTCATGAACTTGCGTGGTCAAGCCTTCTCTTTGAACCAAGGCTTGCTTCTTTAGAGGAAAGGCTTGGCAAGATAAGCAAAGCGATTGCCACCTGCAACCTAACCTCTTTGGGAGAGCTGCTAGAACAAGAAGCCTTAGAAATGCATGCAGTCATCATGACAGGTAAGAGCAGAGTATCTTACCTCACGCCTAAAAGTGTCGAAATTTTGGCTTGGCTTCGCTACTGGCGTAAAGAAGAAAACTTGGCTTGCTACTTCACTATTGATGCTGGACCCAATATTCATATTCTAAGCGAACCAAAGACAACTCCCTTGCTCAAAGCGGCGCTTGGTAAGAAATTTCCGGAGCTGGCGCTGCTTTCTGACAGCGTCGGCGAAGGGCCAACACTTAAAGCCGAGAAGTGAAATTTTTTGAAAGCCACCAATAAGTTCAAAGTATTCGAAGTTCGGTTGGGTGCAAGGCGCAAGAAGGAGCGAAACCGCAGTGTACAT
>CALBMD010000004.1 GCA_937896265.1 uncultured Pseudomonadota bacterium | reverse complement strand
AAGGCTGCGATAGATGCTCAACAAGCTTTTTCTTGGAATTGATTTGTCTCATCTTATTTTGCGCGGTATCAGAGCTATTTAAAATACTATCAAGCTCTGTTGCAGAAAATCCCGCGTTGTTATTGCCAATCTTCAAGAAAGCGGCTAGCTTATCCCATTTTTCCTGTAGATCTTTTGTTTGGCCTATCTTTTCGCTTTCCTTGAATTCCTCAGGTAACTTTTCTTTCTTGAGATCTTCACAAGCTGATAGCAACAATAAACAAGCAGTACCTAATATTTTGAGTGTCTTAGTCATCTTTGGCATCCTCTTTCGTTAAAACCGCGCATAGATTTTGGCAACTGTCTCAAGCGATGACGAAGCCATAGAAGCATTTTTACCACCTATTGGTCTTGCATAATCCATCTCAAGTTCCACAGGTAAGCGATACGGTAGACCAGAGATGAGCAAGCCAGTGGTCTGATATTGAACTTGGCTTGCTTTTGTATACTCAACATTATCGTGATAGACAGGACGGTTAGTCACATCCCAATAGCCAGCAGTGACCGCAATGGATTTCAAGCTTGCAGAGATGACGCCTAAACCGTAATTGGCTTTCAATAGGTAGTCTTTGCCAACACTGCGTTTAGTTAGAATTTGGGTATTGTGTGTGCCATCCCCTCCTTCATCGTTTGGATTGCCCTCGTTGTAAGCAGTACGGTTCATTTCACTTGGGCGGTGCCAGTTGGCTTTCTTTATTGGTAAAGCGTATTCATACTTGCCACGGGCTGATAGCCAGAGACCACGTAATGGTGACACGTCGAAGTTGAGTTGTAATCCAGCATCATAGACGCCGCCACCAATTGGGCGCTGCCCTTCTGGCACCTCGTACTTGCCCGTTGGTGCCCTCATACCAAGACCGGTAGAAAGCGACCAAGTTTCGTTGCCAAACCAGTTATAAAGAAGTCCGGCTTCAACATCCCCTATACCAATTGTTCCATCATTAGGGGTTGTGGAAGCTATTTGCACTAGATTGTTTTCTATTTCTCGATCAAGAGCTTTGCCACCGCGCAGAATTAAGAATTCACCAGAAGGTAGCGGTGCGGCCATATCTTTAGGCAAAGCTTCACCGCGGTTTATATAAGCTAAGCAGTTCTCATAGCCAACGCAAAGCTCTCCATTTTTTGCAAGTCGCTCAGCGAGTTTGCTTTTAGCGGCGGTCAAGCGTTTTTTAAATGCTTCACTTTTAGTCAGGCGACCATAGTTTAAAGAGACTTGGTTTTGGTAAACATAAGGCACAAGGACACGGAGGCTTAATTTTTTTGTGATTCCATATTCCCCAACAAGACCAAGTGCTGACGAAGCAAAGGTAGTGCCGTTATCGACACGGTGGCCATCAGCATCAAAACCGTTTGTGCCTTTAAATCGCTTGTTAACAAGACGAGCACGGCCTACGCCTTGAGGTAAAACTTTACCATCAGGACCAGCAACATGTTCAAAGGCTGGTGTTGAGGTTTGGGAAGTTGTTTCGGTTTTCTTTTCCCCTTCTAGAGCAGTGCTCCCAAAGGTAAGGCTTGTAACGAGCAACGTACTAAGCCCAAGAGTTTTTAGAAGACCAAGTGGCATGATAAAAAGATCCTTGCTAATTTGCCTGCCCTATTTGCAAACAGGCGATAAGTGATATAAGACGTCGTTCAAGATGGAGCGCCGAATATACTTTTTTTGCTAGCAAGCGGCTAGTCTAAAAATGCAGATTTGGATTTGATTGGTGGGTAAATTAAGTTTCTTTAGAAGGTACGGCGATGGTTTTAGGAGTAAATCTAAGGACTTTTGTATCCCACCAGCCGCCAACACGGGCCGATTCCCAGCTAATTTTTATGTGTTGGCCATGGTAGTTTAAGTCCTTGATTAGGGAAGATCGCCATTGAACTCTCTCACAGGATGTCGGGGTGGTAATGGCGTGTTCAATTTCGTTTTCGCCAACAAAGCGTCTGGTAATATTGGCTTTTTCTAGTGCATCAAAGACCTCACCACCTAGTTCATGGTAGCCGATATCAATCTTTTTCTTCGTAAAGTAATCTCTGTTGCCAGCAGCAGCTTCTATGAGATAGCGCTTGCTCACCCAGTCTAAACGACCAATCATTTTTGCAGGGTCGTTGCGTAGCATGGTGATGACGCTTTTCCACACATGCAGTGTTTGAAAATGACTGACAGCTACTGTTTGGCTTGTTGCCAAAAAGCGTTCTGCTTCTTTTATATAGTATTCTTGGATTTCAATAGCTGTCCTGCTTGTGCCGTCTTGCAAAAGAACAGAAGCACGCAGGCCAGGGTCACTATTGATCTGATGCACAGCAGCGATGGGCGTGGCAAGCTGCGGTGGATCCACTAAGAAACCTATTTCGCTCATGTCAACTAGCAGCGATGTCACACCAATCTTCAAATACTCGGCCACTTGACAGCGATTAGAATCGGACATGCCAAGCTGTAGTCTTTGTCTAGGTCGAAAAAGTTGCTTTATTTTATCGAGCTTACCCATAAATAAATGAGTGCCAGCTTCAGTATAATCTTTTACTAAATTGCCTGAATCAAAAATAGCTCGTGTACTAGGCGCAGCACTGTCTCTGGAGACCCTTTGTAAAACAGAAGCTTTTTCTGCGAGATAGTATTGGCCATCTTCATCAAGCGTACCTGCGCCAGAGAACACAATACGAGAGGCAAAGAAAGCTAGGAGATCTGTCTTTTGAGCGGCAAAGAAATACTTCGACACAAGCTGGATAAAGGGAAAAGAATAGACAGCGAAGTTAGCAGTGCAACTGTAGTACTCTGCTTTGCTAAGCCAATCATTTACTAAAATGCGTTGCAAGATAGTATCGCAGAATTTGGTAAAGAGTTTTTCTAAGCGTTGGAC
>CALBMD010000003.1 GCA_937896265.1 uncultured Pseudomonadota bacterium | reverse complement strand
TTTGCTTAGGATGTCATCTATTCGTCTATCTTTTTTAGTTCTTAAAAAAGAGGGGGCCTAGGGGGAAACTTCCTCCGGCGCTGGGGCCTGGGGAACGCGCAGCTCCCCAGAACACCGTCTTATGCCAGGCTGCTCTTACAAACTAGCTCTTAAAAAAATTGCTAGAAACTATCTATGATGGGAACCGCAAAAGGGCTTGGGGACATTCCCTAACCCGCGGAATAGTGCTAACTATGACTGATGTGTAAGCTTGTCTCAATAGGGTGGACAAAGATAATCTGCGCATCGCTTTGAGCGGTTATAAGCATTGGCTTGACGCCTGGTAACCAAAGAGCTGAAAAGCCTTTGTTGAGATGAATAGCTTCATCTCCTGGCGGCGCTAAAGCTATGAGGTTGCCTTTTAAGGTGAGGGAGACAAGATAAGAGCCAGTGATTTGAATGAGGCATTTTTTATTTTTACTAAGGTTTAGCTTTGTTGTTTGGTAATAGCTATTAGGCGCATAGCTATGGACCTCAATGCCTGGCGTCAGCTCATTTATCTTAGGTTTTTTATAAAGCGCTGCTAGCAGATCTTTACCAACGCGCTTTTCTTGATCAATAGCATAAATGCTTTCTTCAATATGTAAGGCTCGCTTTGTGCCATGTATGGGGTCAGCTGTGCCATGAGCATCATAACGGCGGTCCCAATCCCAAAGCCTGTAGGTCTTGCCGCTTTGTTCAAAATGAATTTGCTGAGGTTCGACAAGACTAACCCCACGGCCTATAGCGTGAGCAACGCCTGGCGGGATTTCAAAGTAGTCACCTTCTGCAACTGGCACAAACTGTAGTTCGTCTAAAATATTGCCTTGATCTAGCAGGTGTCTGAGTTCATATGCAGCAAGATGTCTTTTAAAACCAAGGTAGATGCCAGCCCCTGGTTCTTTGTCGATGATAAGCCAGGACTCCGGTTTGCCGCATTCAAGTGGCTTTAAGTAAGGACTTTGATCATCAGGGTGTACCTGTAAGGAGAGATTGTCAGCAGCGTTAATGATTTTCAATAATAACTCAAAAGGAATTTTGAGTTCTTTGCCAAGCTCGATGAGTGTTTTTTCTGCCCGCCAAATTTTTGAAGGAAAATCAGGGTCGCAAGAAAATTCCCAGGATTCGCCAATCTTCGAGCCAGCTTCGTCTGGATAAAGTTCGTTTTTGATCTGTTTTGAGATATAGCTGCCAGCCCATGGGGTTCGTTTTAACGGTGTGTAATTATTAGGTGCAAGCAGAATAGGTAATTTGAGATCCAAGTATCGGCTCCTTACCGTGATTTGTTGAGATTTATGCTCAGCCTGGAGGCCAACTCATGGGGCGCCCCCCTAAGATATGAGCGTGGATATAGGGAACTGTTTGGTTGGCATTTTTACCTTGATTAAACACGATGCGATAGCCTTCAGGCGCAAGCCCAGCAGCTTGTGCGACTTGTGCGATTTTTTTCATATAGGTGCCGATAAACTGGTCACCTAAGGTGGCAAGCTCAGCAAAACCTGTGCACTTTTGTTTTGGAATAACTAAAATATGGGTTGGTGCCTGCGGATTGATGTCACGAAAAGCAAAGATATCCTCATCCTCATAGACAACATCAGCGGCAAGTTCTTGCGCCATAATCTTTTCGAAAATAGTTCTCTCAGGCATGTTTTCCTCCAAGGTTCTCTTCTAAGCAAGCTCTTTCTCAATGAGATCGATTAGTATATGGATGCATTTAATGTGCAGTTCTTGCACGCGATCAGCATAGGAGCTGGTGCCAGGGGTGGAAATTTCAATATCTGCTAGTTGGCTTAAGAGCGAGCCTTCGTTGCCGGTTAAGCAGATGACATGCATGCCAAGTTCTTTGGCTTTTTTCGCCGCAAGCATGACGTTTTCGCTCTTGCCGCTGGTACTGATAGCTAAAAGGCAATCGCCTGTTTGGCCAAAGCCTTCAATAAACCTTGAAAATACATGGGCGTAGCCAAAATCATTTGCTGCACAGCTTAGATAGCCTGGATCGCTAATAGCCAAGGCAGCAAGCGAGCGGCGGTTGTCACGAAACCTTCCTGTTAATTCTTCAGCAAAGTGCATCGCATCACACATAGAACCACCATTGCCACAGGAGTAGATTCTTTGACCTGCTTGGAGGGCTTTGCTAAATGTTTTGGCAGCTTCTTCGATAGCTAAGAGTGTTTTTTTATTAGCTAAAAGATTTTGTAGAGCTTCTTGGGACTGTTTGAGATTTGATAGGATAATATCTTGCATATGTTAAACCTTTGAAAGAACTAAACGACGCATTTTAGCCAAAATAAGAAAGAAGGTAAAGCTGTGGCCGACATTCTTTGTATCGATCCTGCAATCATTGCTGCCGAAGAAGATTGCGTGGCAGGGCTTAGAGGAATGACTTCTCTCTCAATATCACATCATTTGCCAGTATTAGCTGGTTTTTCCTCGCTAGATAAAGCTCCTCCACCTTGTGGCGTTATTCTTTTAGGTAGCAAAGCTTCTCCCAACGATGAATCTGCTTGGCAAATAGAGTTATGTCGAAGGCTTACAACTTTTATTGATCAAGGTGTGCCTATGCTGGGCATATGTTATGGGCATCAAATTTTAGCTAAAATTTTTGGCGGTAGGGTTGATTTTTGGTCAGACTTCCGAAAAAGATCTGGGCTCTCTAAAGTAAAGATCTTTTGTGAACCAAGATTAAACTGGCAAGCAGCAGAGGGTGAGCTTTTTATGTCGCACCGAGAGATTGTGATAGCTGTGCCTAAGAATTTTAATCTACTCGCTCAGAGCGCTGAGTTAAGTATCGAAGGCCTTGTTCATCAAACAAAACCAATTTGGACGCTGCAGGCTCATCCGGAAGCTACAACAAAATTTTGCCAAGATCGTTACATGGCAGTAGCAGCTGATTCTTTGCGATTTGGGGCCAATTTTGTCAAAGCGTTTCTCGGTTATTGTGAAAATAACGGTCGAAAAAATATACCGGAAATTAAATGATGAATTTCGACACACCCCTAGTTCACCGCTGCGGTAGGACTTTTTTAATGATAGAAATCTCCCTGGAGGCTTTCTGTGTTAAAAAACATCGTTCCTGTGTGGAGGCCCTATGGCGGTGTGCAATCGGATTTCTTCATTTATGCTGGTTTCTTTGCTTGTGAGTTTACCACTTCATGGAAAAAAAAGACCTACTAGCCGTCAACTGCTTGCGGACTTAAATGCAGGAAAGGCGCTTATTTCAGAGGTTATGGAATCCTTGCGTGAGGGCTTAAATAATCCCAAGGCTGGATTATCTTTGGCAAATCTCCCTAACAATTTTACTAGCTATGCAGATAGCGGCATTATTGAGAATCCTAGTATAAGTGATACATTAGCTACAATTCCTAGAGTTTGGACGCCTTTGACTTGGTTATTGGTAAAAAAGAAATTTGATGATCGGAAGCTTTATGATTATCTCTACGCCACATTTTTGCGGAAATCAGATATCAATGCGTTCATCTTTGATAAAAATGGCAATCAGGCACCAAGTCCTTTGATGGTAGCTTGTGAATTTGGCCTAACAGATGACGCAATGGTGCTTTTGCGTTCGTTAAAAGCTAACCCTAGCTTAGTGATTGCGGGGCGTTCAGCTATGAGTCTGGCTGCCGGTAATGGAAATCTTCATTTAGTAAAGGTTTTAGCAGAAGAGTTTGGAGTTGAGGTGCGCAAAGATGCTAGCGAATTTAGTCCCCTGCATGCAGCTGCCAATGGCGGTCATATGAAGGTTGTGGAATATCTCCTCAAGCAAGGTGCTGACATCAACGGGCTAACTTCTAAAACAAAAGCGACGCCGATTTTACTGGCAGCAGATCAAGGTCATTTTAACGTTGTAGCCTATCTTTTAAGCCAAGATAAGGTTAACGTCAAAATTGTTAGTAGTGAGAATATTTCATGTTTGGAATGTTTGATTCGCAAGTCAAGTAAAAGCCAAGATTTGGCCTCTCTTATTGCCATGTTTAAAGAAAAAGGCGCTGACTTGAACTTACCTTGCTCCGATGACAATTCACTGCTTGTTTTAGCCTTGCTTGAAGGCAATCTGGAGGCAGCTATTCATCTGCTTAGGCATGGGGCTGATCCTAATAAAAAAGGACGTTTTGGACAGCTAGCAGCTGTGATTGCAGCGCGTGAGAACTATCAAAACTTTTTGACCGAGCTGGCGTTAAAATCAGCGCACTTTGATCAGCCAGAAGACACGGGTACTACAGCTCTAGGTGAGGCGATCGTTAGCCGCAACGCTAAGATCGTAGAATTTCTTCTGCAACGGGGTGTTAATCCCAATAAGGAGAGCAAGTACAAGCACCCTTTAATACTTGCTTCTTCTGACGCCGAAATAGTTCATCTTCTCTTAATTTATGGTGCCAATCCTTATCCGCTTTTGGCTCGCAAGGATTTTGACACTCACATCATCAAAGAAACACTCTTAGCGGGCTTTTCTTTTTGTTTTGCTAATGCTTTTTAGCACTACTCCGCGGATTTAGGGAATGCTGACACTTTTAGTCATGCCAGCGGAATAAATTGGTTGGCTTGTAAGAGCTAGTTTGTAAGAGCAGCCTGGCATAAGACGGTGTTCTGGGGAGCTGCG
>CALBMD010000002.1 GCA_937896265.1 uncultured Pseudomonadota bacterium | reverse complement strand
ATGTCAGCTAGGGCTACTAGTCTCAGTAAGAGCTGCCTCCTTCTTGACTAGTGGCACGGTTAACATAATCGCTTACCAAACCACCACCTCCTTTCCTAGGCTTATAGCCTATAAGGCGTGTTGCCTTGCTTTTATTATCGGGCATAGTGCTAAAAAAGTCAGAAGGAAATTTTTAGCATGATGGTGGCAAAATGAGAAAATAGCAGGATTAGCTGCAGAAAATAGCTAGTTTAGCTTTGAACTATTTTTTTTGGCGAACAAAGATGTCTTGATAGTCTTCTAATAAAAAACCTCTACCTCGAAAAAACTTAGCTAGCTTTTGCAAAGCAAAACAATTTCTCGGATTTAGGGGCTGAAAATTAGCAACATTTTCAACAAAGCTGTTGCTAACACCAGACTTTTTGGCGATTTTTCGAAAGGAAACGTGGTTTTCAGCTTGATATTCTTTGAGTGCTTTCTCAAGAACTCTGCTGACTGATTTAAGATTCAAATCTTGCCTCCACGGGGGTAGCAGACTTTAAGAGTCCAGCGACAAGTTAGTCTATTTTTTGTCAAAGGGCAAGCATAGTTGCATCAAGAGATGGCTTATGCGACACTACCCCCTGTCTACACCCTCTTCCTTGTTAGTTTTTTCAAGGTTTATGTATGGAGGTCCGTCGTGAAATTTACAACTATTGAGCTGTTTAAGGAAGCTATGAAATTTTCAGCAGCTCATTTCACCATTTTCTCGAGTACTGAAAGAGAGAGGTTGCATGGCCATAACTTTACTGTTCACGCAGAAATTAAAGCTGAAATCAATGATAATGGCATTACATTTGACTACGGTCTCTATAAAGAGAAAATTCTTGAGCTTTGCCGTAGCTTAAACGAGTATCTTTTATTGCCAACTCTTTCTCCATACTTAGCGGTGCGTCAGATTGATCAAGAAGTGCATGCAATTTTTGCGAAAGAAAAATTGGTTTTTTTAGCGAGGGATGTCCGGCTTTTACCTATTCGCAACATTACTGTTGAAGAGCTTGCTAGTTGGTTTTTAGAGCAGTTAGTTCAAAGTTCAGAGCTTAAGAATCTCGCGATTTGCGGCCTTGTAATTAAAGTGTTTTCAGGTCCTGGTCAAAGCGGATCTGCTTCGTGGGGAGCTTTTAAAAGCCAAGCGCAATCTTCTGATGAGGTAGATGATGTCGCCTAAAAAAAAAGCTCTAGTTGTTACAGGTGGTAGTCAAGGCATTGGGCGAGCTATTATTGGTAAATTTTTACAAGAAGAGTGGGCTGCCTTCAATTTATCCCGTCGTCCTTGTGATTGTTCTGGAGTAATAAATATTGCTACTGATCTAAGTAGCATTAAAAATTTGCAGGATGTTGCACATGTCTTTTCTCTCACTGATTGGACTGTTTTTGATCGCATCTGTCTTGTCCATAATGCGGCAGATTATCTCGCTGGTTCAGTGTTGTCACTTGATGTCGAAAGATTCAAGGCTTCGTTAGATACGAATCTATTTAGTCCCATTCTTCTTAACCAGTATTTTGCTCCGAAAATGCAGTCTGGTAGTTCTATAATCTATATGGGTTCTACTCTCTCAGAAAAGGCAGTGCCTGGGGCAGCGCCTTATATTATGGCTAAGCATGTTCTCTTAGGCTTGATGCGTAGCTCGTGCCAAGATTTTGTTGGCAGTGGGATTCATTCAGTGCTTGTTTGTCCTGGCCCTACAGATACACAGATGCTAAGAGAACACGCTGGTGGTTTAGCAAAGCTTGAACAGTTGGCGGCCTTGAATGCTTTTTCTCGTTTACTTAAGCCAGAGGAAATTGCTGATATTGTTTGTTTTTCAGCGAATTCCCCCGCCCTCAATGGCGCTGTTGTTCATGCCAATTTAGGGGAACGACAGGTTTAGGCTTTGGTATTAGAAATTGTTTGCTTTTTTTGCTCGGTAATTTGGCGGTAAAGCTCTTTTTTTTGATCTATTTGATCTTGAGAAAGCGTGCGCCAAGCTTTTTGATAGGACTCTAGCCGCTCAAATCGATAGCGGATTAAGTGATCAAATTCATCAATTTCACCCATAGCAAAACACACTCTGGGTAGGATTTTTCGCACTGTGATATGATTTGGTTCTTCTCGCTGAAGTTGTCGTAAGTAAGGCAAGGCTTCTCGTAGCTTGTTGGTGATAAGACTGACCTGAGCTGCATCTTCGCATAGAAAAGAAGGGTTGCCAAAAAGTTGATTGGCTTTGTTTATAAAATAAAGAGCTTTGCTTGGTGCCGCGCTATTCATATAGAAATCGATAAGAGTGGCATAAATACCCATATTACGGGGAGATTTTTGAATTCCTGCAATAAGAATTTTTTCAGCTACTTGATAGTTTCCCTGATTTCTAAAATGGGAGGAAATAGCCATACAAACAAGTGCGCAGGAAGGATTTTTTCGAAATTCATCTAAGAGAATCTTTAGAGCAGAACGGTATTTGCCGCTACTTGTTAATTCAAAGGCAGCTGCTAGTTTCAAAAAGTAGGTTTTCTCCCATTTTCTGCCGAGCTCATTTAGACCGCCAACGATCCCTGTTACAGAAATAGGCGTTTTGCCTAGCACAGGCTCGCCAATAGTTGCAATGCAACGTTCATCTGCTTCAGAAAGATTCTCTACAGCTAGAAAAGTTGGCGTAAGCATGGCCAATGAATGATTCATCTGCAGACGGAGAAAGTCATAAACATCATGAACACTAGTACCTTCAAAAATAATAAGGTTGGCACGTTTGTCTTCTACAGCTTGGATGCAAGCTTCGTGAGTGGAAACAATCCCCTCTAACTCCCAACTATTGCGTAGAAGGAGCTCTCGGATGACTAGACTTAAGTTTTGT
The DNA here is from genome assembly GCA_937896265.1 of uncultured Pseudomonadota bacterium. Classification (GTDB taxonomy): domain Bacteria; phylum Bdellovibrionota_B; class Oligoflexia; order Oligoflexales; family Bog-1112; genus CALBMD01. The sequence continues at coordinate 4,710 of CALBMD010000002.1, read as the reverse complement.
ATGCTAGGAGTGTAGGCTATAACACGGCGATTAGGCCATCTAGGAAGGCGGTCGCGGTTGTGATTAATATTTGATTTTTTTTTTAAAGATGCCACCGGACTTCTATTCTCCAAGCTTGTTTTTTAGTAGATGAAAAGCATCGTCATAGCTAGAATCTTTGTCGCGGATTTGTAACCCGGCTAGGTATTTATAAATAGGTATTTGAATGTTGCCAACTCTTTGAAATTCTCTAATCCTTTTAACCCACCGAATTTCAGCGTCAATTTTACATGGTTTTGTCATAGGAAATATGATTTCGGCTTGCGAAAAATTCGGGTTGGCACTACTCCAGTTAAAAAACGCTGGGAACATACTTTCAATACAAAGACCTTCTTCGCTAATATCTGAGGCAAAGATCCAAGTTGCTAAGTGCTTATAGGTGGTAAAACATAAAGGACTATCTAATTCTTTTTCTTCAAGGCGCCACTCTTTGCATTTAAAAAAAACGGTATTTAAGAAATTTGTTCGAATTCGTTTTTGATTTCGTCTTTCAACTTGAGTAAGAGAAGAAGGCACTAAAACCCAAAGTGTTGAACCTTCAATTTTAAATATTTGCGAAGTGAAGCTAATCCGTTTATCTGCAATCAGGATGTTTACTTCAAGACTTGAATTATCACTTAAGTAAGAAATAGCTTCTCGAGATACTTTTTCAAGAGAAAGAAGTTGTGGAGATGGTTCTTGTTGAATTTTGCCAAGTTCAAACTTTAAGCTTAGCTTTTTTTTTTCGTGAAAAGGCGAGGCCGTACCACTGGTTCGCTTTTGTACCAGCTTAGTTAGAACATGAACAACCTGGTCTCGATCTGTTATTAAAATAAGCCAACCCCCGGAACATTCAGATATTGTCCAGTTTATCATGGACTCTATTTAAGGCTTAAGTTTTGTCTTGATAATACCGAATCTTGTCCTGTATTGGTTTTGTACGATAGGTAAGATCGTGGAAGAAGGTAATAAAAAAGAAGCACATACGTCTGATGATGACTCAATGCATGAGCGTATTGAAAATATTAGCAAGATCATAGAGGAGCTTGATCATGAGTTTTCCCAGTTCTTAGGGGCGGAAATGTCTCAGCTGCAAGCTATTTCAGCATTTGCTCAATCAGTAGCAAAAAAGCTTGAAAAACATTATGCTCATATTTTTCCAAAAAAATGTAATAACTGCGGCACAATATATGAAACTAGAGAGCAATATTTAAGAGATACTCAGCGCTTAGCAAAAACCACTACCATTTTTGATGTCATTGGTTTGCAGGAGTATCGAAACTGTGCTTGTGGTTCGACTCTTATTGTGTGGACACAAGATCGTAGAGACAATACGGAGTATGGGGTAGCTCGAAGGCGTCTTTTTGATGAGTGTTTGCAGAAAATGAAAAAAATTTCTAATGAAAGCGATGCTGTTTTGCGAGAAAAACTTAGGGAAATCTTTTCATCTTTAGCAGCTTAGGGCATAAGCAGGGTTTTAAGCTCATTTAGCATCATTAATGATTGTTGTTTTTGAGTATAGAGTTCTTCGCTTGTAATTAATGTTAGAAAATCTTGGACTGTTTTGACATTGCTAGCTGCAAGGCGCGAAGTTTGCTGAAAATGTGAGGGTCCTAAGAGCCAATGTAATGTAACGACAGCTTGCTTTTTTTGTGGGATCGATAAAACACTCCAAAAGCTCCGTGTTCTAAGATTATCATTTTCCCCTTCTAGCTCAAAAAGGGGGTTGGTTGCATCCATTTCTTTTTTTAGATGGCCAGAGTCACTAGCAAGGATGTCGCTTCCTTGCAAGATATCTAATTGATAGGGGTAATCAAAGCTTTTGCAGGGGTTAAAAGCATCGGAGCTAGCTAGCAGCCAACCACTCAAGTTCACAGTAATTTTTTTTTGCCAGACAGGTTCTATATCTTGGGCTACCCAATAGATATCAAGGGTTGTTGGTGCAATACTCTTAAGTTTATTTGCAATTGCTATAGGTAATTTAGCTGCAACAGCTTGGTTATCAAAGCGAAAGTTGACAGTGAAAAAATTAGAGATATTTAAGCTAGAGCTTTGACCCTTAAACCAGAGGACGGGGCTAGCTGGAATAAAAGTACCTAAGGTAGCGCCTTTTGTATATCCAGGATTTGAAGCGTGCAGTGCTTGAAACTGCTTTGTCTGTGTCCCTGATATAACCTGGCCAGCATAAACATGGCTTAGGATGGTGGTCAGATAGTTAGTTCTAAGAGCCTTCTGGTCGGAATGCTCAGTTAAATATTGTATTTCAAACTTTTGATTACGGCTGTAGGTTGGGTATAGAGGTTTGCAAACTGCAGCCTCATTCTCATTTTTTTGAGGGCCGTTTGTTGTTGAATTGTTATGGTGAGGTGAGTCATCATTTTGTTTTTGGCCATCTTTTGGCGTCTGGGTGTCTTTTCTGGAAATATTGCGAGTGATACAAGCGGTGGTTGCTACAACTAGGAGCAATGGCAACATGAGTCGAAAGATAACCATTTAATCCCCCCCCTGGACGCTATATTCTATATGATCGACCACTAAATTAAAATTCTTAGGTTTTTCCCTGCCATGTCGATAAAGACAGTAGACAAGGTGAATAAATCAGTCTATCAAAAGGGGATATTCCCTTACTTAGTAGTCGAGATTTGAGTCGTGGGTGAAAGTGCTGCCGAAACAGAGGAGTTGAGAGAGAGTTTGAAAAAAGCCTTAGAGGCTTACCGTCGTGAAAGACCTAATCTTTCGCTGCGAGCTATCTCTAAAAACTCCGGAGTCAACCGATATTTCCTCATGAAGTTACTTGATGAGCGTGGTGATGCCAGTTCTCTTGATTTAAAACAAGTTCTTTTGCTAGCAAAATTTGTGACCGAAAGAGCTCAAAGTCGAGAGTACGAAGATAGCACGACTTCTGAGGTGCGTAAGGCGATCCAAAAGGCCTTCAATTTGGACCTTAATGCTGCAGCAGAACGCCTGCAGAAGTTTGTCCTAGATGAACTTAGTGATAGCTATCAGTTTCTTGTTTTAACGCTAGCTCGCCATCAGCATGGGATCAGTCGTGCGCAGATCCAAAATCTTCTTGGTATGAGAGGTCTTAAGGTTTGTTTAAGTTACCTTAAGTCAGGGATCTTGAAAGAAATCAATGGGCGTGTTCTGTTTTCTGAAAAATATGTCTTTGAAGAAAAAGAGGCGCGGATAGTCCAGCGTTTTCCTGATTTTCTGCGCTTTTATAGTGTCGCTAGGCCTCAAGAAGGGCGTCATACTCATCTTGTTTCAGAAAATATCAATCTTGAAACATTAAAAAAGATACGAAAGCTTTATGAAGGTGTGCATAAGAAGGTGCTGGCTTTAGTGCACGAGCCTGAAAGCCAAGGTGATATATCTTTTTTTAGCCTTGCTGCTATGACAAGTTTTGACGAGATCGAAGAATAAAAAGCTTAGGTAAAACTTGTTTTTAATTTGATAGCAGATTCCAGCCTTTTGATATAAGAGGCGTCAGGAATCTGAATAGCACCTAAGCTGCTTAGATGGTTAGTTAAAAATTGGCATTCAAGCAGACTAAAGCCACGTTCCTTTAATCTTTTTACAAGATAAAAGATCGCTACTTTCGAAGCATTAGATACCCGATGAAACATCGATTCGGCAAAGAAAGCACCGCCAATACTAACACCATAGGTACCGCCAACGAGATCTTGCCCAAGCCAAACCTCTAGAGAATGAGCGATTCCTAGCTTGTGCAAGTTGCCGTAGATCTCTAAAAATTCTTTTGTAATCCAAGTTTCTTGACGAGCAGCACAGGCTTTCATGACGTTGTCAAAGCATCTATCAACTGATATCTGAAAAATTTGTCGATTCAATACCTTTTGGAGCGATCTGGAAGTGTGGAATTTATCCAGTGGTATGATGGCCCTTGGGTCAGGTCGAAACCAAAGGATTTCACCCGTGTCTGAATCAGGCATTGGAAAAAATCCGTTGCAATAGGCTGTATACAGTTGTTCAGGACTTAAACTCATTTGCTAAAAATGGAACTGAGCTTTACAAATTGCAGCATATGGTTTTGGTTTAGTAAAAGCCAACCAAAACCAAGCCCCCCAATATAACTTAGAGAAATAAATAAAAGGCAAATAAGGTATGCTCGGCCCTTTTTCTTCGGGCTCTTCCCTGGTTGCTTTTTACTATTTGGTTTATAATCACTATCAGATTTTGTCGCTTGGGATTGGATCTCTATTTCATCGAGATCGGGAAGTTCATTAAAGAGTGAGGGATCCTGCATTGAGAGTGACACCTATATTAAAAGGATAAACCAAATACTGTTATCTTAACGTATCGACTTGCTTTTTTAAAGATCATATGGAGGAACGAGTTGCACTTGCGATTTTGTGGCAGACATTTGATCCATTTAATAATATTTGTTAGTTCATTTTATTTAGTTTATTCGCTAAGTGTCTCACGTGGACTTCGCTTTGAGGACGAGGTTATGGAAGAAAAAAAGAAATACCATATTACCAAAGAGGAGCTAAAGAAAAAGCTCACCCCTCTGCAATACAAGGTTAGCGTAGAAAATGGCACGGAGCCACGTTTTGAGAACGAGTACTACAACAATCATCATCCAGGTATCTATATATCTCATTCTGGCGAGCCTCTTTTTGTCTCAAAAAGTAAGTTTGATTCTGGGACAGGTTGGCCATCGTTTCATGAGCC
>CALBMD010000001.1 GCA_937896265.1 uncultured Pseudomonadota bacterium | reverse complement strand
GCTTTTTTTTACTTTAATTTGGAGAGTCTTAAAGCCTGTATTTTTCGCCAGTTCAAGGAGGCTATCTTCATTCATTAAATAAAAATATCTGCCTTCAGAATCAATAAATGAGTCTTTTCCTTCTTTAAAGGAAGCATAGAAATAGCCGCCAACTTTGAGCGATCGCGATACTCTTAAATAAACATCTGTTAGGGCATCAAAACCAAGATGTAGAATAGAGCAAGAGGCCCAAACGCCATCAAATGATCTTACATAGTCAATCTCATTAAAACGCTTAACTTGCACGGGTAAGCCAAGCTTTGTTGTGACTAGCTGCGCTAGATTTACTGAGCCGTCTACTGCTGTTACGTTAAAACCTTGCTTTATAAAATGTATTGAATCGCGTCCTGAACTGGCACCAAGATCTAAGATATTTCCTCCAGCAGCGATTTTTTCTGTAAACCAAGGGTAAAACTCTGGAAGATCTAAAAGGAAGGTGCGGTCGAAATATACTTCAGGATTGTTGTTATAAAATTCCAGAGTTTTGTCCAAAAACACTCCAAGATTTGTTTATTGGTTGGTTAAGCATCATAGATGGGGGTAGTTAGGAATTTAAATTAAACTCAATACCTTGCGCTAAAGGCAGATCAAGTGAGTAGTTGATTGTGTTTGTTTGTCTTCGCATATACGCTTTCCAAGCATCTGAACCTGATTCGCGGCCACCACCAGTTTCTTTTTCACCACCAAATGCTCCCCCAATTTCGGCGCCAGAGGTGCCAATATTGACATTAGCGATGCCACAATCGGAACCCAAGGCGCTTAAGAAGAGTTCTGTTTCGCGTAAGCTGTCACTAAAAATAGCAGAGGAAAGGCCTTGTTTGACGTCATTTTGTAGAGCTATCGCACTTTCGATGTCACCATCATAAGGTATAAGATACAAGATAGGCGCAAAGGTTTCATTTTGCACTATAGGGTTTGAGTTTTCTGCTTCAATAATAGCTGGTTCAACATAAAGGCCGTTTGTGAATTCGCTGCCTTGTAGGATTTTTCCTCCATAAAGCAGTTTTGCGCCTTCAGCTATAGCTTTCTGAATAGCCTGTTGCATGCTAGTGATGGCATCTTTGTCAATAAGTGGGCCCATATGGTTTGTTTGTACCAATGGATTACCAATCTTGATGCTTTTATAAGCATCAATTAACATTTTCTTAACTTTTTCAAAGATGGAGCGGTGGACAATTAAGCGCCTGGTTGTTGTGCAACGCTGGCCTGCAGTCCCCACAGCGCCAAAAACAACAGCTGGTAAAACAAGCTTCATGTTGGCATTAGGGGTTACAATAATAGCGTTGTTGCCACCTAATTCAAGAATACATCTTCCCAGTCTAGCTCCCACTATTTGGGCTACTTTTTTGCCCATAGCAGTAGAGCCAGTTGCTGAAATGAGCGGAATTCTCACATCCTGGCACATCGGTTGCCCAATATCATCAACAGTGCCGATTAGCAGGTTAAAAACTCCTTCTGGGACATGAGCTTCTCTTAAGACCCGCGTTATAATTTGATGACATGCAGCCGCTGTAATTGGCGTTTTATCTGATGGTTTCCAAATGCAACAATCCCCACAAACAGCAGCAATCATAGCATTCCAAGCCCAAACAGCGACCGGGAAATTAAAAGCAGAAATTATTCCTACAACACCTAATGGCTGCCATTGTTCATACATGCGGTGCTGAGGGCGTTCTGAGTGCATAGAAAGGCCATATAGCTGTCGTGACAAGCCTACAGCGAAATCACAAATATCAATCATCTCTTGAACTTCGCCAAGGCCTTCTTGTAAAGATTTACCCATTTCAATGGATACTAAAGACCCCAGAGGTTCTTTAAACTCTCTGAGTTTTATACCAATTTGGCGAACGACTTCGCCTCGCTTTGGAGCTGGGGTGGCTGCCCATAAAGGAAAAGCTTGTTTTGCTTTATGAAGAACCTGCTCTAAGTCAGACTTAGAAGCCATCTTCACTTGAGCAATTAAACTCCCATCGATTGGAGAGTAAGAATTAAGGGTCTGGCCATGAGCAAAAAAAGAAGTGCCAGTCGATGCACCAAGAATTTCTTTTGTTAACTCAAGGTCAGCTAGAATTTGGTTGCTATTAGGTTTCATTTTTTTTAATTCGATCAATTAATTCAGCGTGCATATTGATGCTAAGAATAAAGAAGTTACGATCTTCTTCATCCCAAGTATACAAGGCATTGCCAATATCAAAAGATGAGTCTGGATCATGCATATGAAACATAAATTCAAGCACGCAATCTTGGGAAAGAGTCAGTTTATCATCGTAATATAGCTCAAATAATTGATGGAGATTGCAATCGTGAATATCGTCTATAAAACAAGGCCATTCTTTAATCAGTTCCAAAAAGGCTTCGTCTTCTTCATCCGAAATAACAGAAGGTCCAATTCGATCAGGATTTACTGAGGTGCTTTCACGGGTTTTTTGGACTTTGCTAGAGGCGCGCCTTACTGGGAACTTGATTACATTACCCATGTATTTCTTCCTAGAGTGTTTGAAGCCAAGCCTGCTGCTTTAAATTCACAGCACTTTCATACTTATCAGGTATCGTTTAAAAATTAAACATTTTTTATTTCGCCCTTTCAGGAAAAGATTCCTTTTGATCTTGTCCACAAGGGGTTTCATCAATTCTTCCAATTACAGCAGAATTAGCCTTGTTCGCAACATCTCAACCCAAAAAGGAAAATCAGAAAAACTTATCTTTTACGCCAATAACCCGACCGCATTATTATAACGGGCGAGATTTCATTTAGAGGAGGATACCGTGAGTATCAGACCGTTTATTTATGTTCAGACCTTGGTAGTCACTTTTTTTGTTCTATTTATGTCAAGCTGCCGAGACTCTCCTTTGGAGACATACTATGCCGAAATAAAAAGTTTTGGTTATATTCCCTACACAATTCCATTGCAATTCGGCTCGCCAGGAATGATTATTGGCGGTGCACCAGATAATATCCAATATATTAGTCATCCCTATTATTGCTTCCCGGCAGAGGTTGACGGTCAACCAACAAATTTGCGTTATCGTAACGATTCAGACCTACCTTACCACAACAAAAAAGTTAGAGTGGAGCTTGATCTTCATGCAGACTTTCTTGATGCAGTAAAAGTTGGTACGCCTTCTATTCGAGCAGGTACAAAGATTTCTTCAATAAAGGCTGTTGAAATTGAATATCGAGGAGCTCACGTTGAATATATGGATACTATTATGACAGGAGATTTCTACAAAGAACATGTAAGTGAGAAATGCAAAGATTACCTTGATCGAGTTGGCTTTGTTATTCAATCTCTTGCCGTAGACAGCATGAACTTCAAATTTTATAGTAAAACCAACGAGCGCTACTATGTTGATGTTAACAATATTGAGGAATTTCTTGATATTTCTGCAGATATTGCTTGGTCAGTAGATAAAGAAGGTGGCATTAATATTAATACACCTAAATATATTGGATATGCTCTCGGGCAAATGACTCGCAGTGAAGACGGCATCTATTTACGACGGGCAGCTAAGATCCAAAATAATAAGTATTCTTGGCTAGATTTAACAAACATTGATCAGCTAAAGGCTTCTGCGCTTGGCCATGAAGGGACGCTGCTAAGAGATCTTGATATCCCAGGAGAGATCAATCTTTTTAAGATCCGCTAATTTAAGTCAAGACAGCTATTTTTAACTATAAAATCTTCGATAGCTGAGCGTTGTGGACGCTTTGATTTAATTTTAATAGCGATAGTACCAATATTGTGTCTATAGAACCAATGAGCATCGTTTATCGCTTCTTTATCCTTTTCTTCCACATGGAACGTGGGGAGCAAAGCTTGTTGAGCTAGTTCAAGCGCTTTCAGGTTCTTATAAAGATGGTACTGAGCAGAATGCCCTGTAAGGATAATATAGGCAAAAAATTTGAATCTGGGTCCAAAGCGATGGATGATGCCTTTATTGGCGTCAAGGAATTCAACTCCAAGTTCTAGGGAATAGTTTGCTGCTTCCCAATCCTTGCGTATTTGATTAGCATCACGACAAAGCCATCGGGTTTGTAGTTCATTAGGGTTCTTTTCATTTTCTAGTTTTTTCTGACTCCATATTTTAAACCTGGACTTGAAATGATAATAATTATGGAGAGCTTCCTTGAGAAGATAATGAAAAAAATGCCAGCCTCTTTTGCCAAAAATTAGTTTTTGAATAGCCTTGAATTCTTGAATGATATCAAAGGCCATATGCACACTATTGCCGTAAGGGTCCATTTCCTGTTTTCTCTTGATAGCTCCTATTAGTAGAGTTTTTGTTTCCAAGTCTTTTATCATTTTTTCATAGCTGCCAATTAACTGAGTCTTCTCGTCTCCATCTAGAATATCTGATTTTAAGTTAGTAAGTTTTACTTTAAGTTCTGCTGTTAGTGTCTTGCCAAGATTTTCCTGTGTGTCGCGATCTTCATTAGTCTCTTCAAAAATGCCAATCACATCTAATTGGCGTCTGAGTTCAAAAAAGGAGCAGTTTAACTCGACAAATTGCCTACGATCTTTCTCAATTTTGAAGTTAAATGGCGATGCAATGAGGTTATTGATGACTCTAAGAGTAGCTCCCACTGTGATTGTTACTGATCCGATAAGAATACCGTTAGGTGTTGGTACGACCATAGCTGCTTGACCTATATTTGTTGCAAGATCAGCGATGAAAGCAAGTAGACCCTTGTTTTTGATATCCTCAAGGCAAGCGGAGTCTTTTGTTAGGTTTGCTAAGCCTGCTAAGACACTTTGTGTATTGGTAGCAAGCGATTGCTGCGGTGTGAGGGGAGCTGGTGTTGGAGAGGCTGTGGGTTTGTTGTTAATGTTTTTTGCAATCTCAGAAAGGCCATCAATGAGGTTTTGTTGATTTTGGTTGCAAGCCCCATTAACCAGAGCAGATCTAACCAATAAAATCTGGTCAAGAATTTCTCTTGTACTAGTGGTTGCTAGAGGGCATTTTTGCGGGCGGGTGTAGGTTTTGTATTTGAAGAAGCGTTGAATACCTTCATCTTTTAGGGCCCATTGATAATAATCTAAATCATGGGCAAGCACAGAAAAAGGCAAGGTCCAAGCAAACATGGCAAAAAAGGCCAGTCGGCAAGCCATAAAATTTCTCCTTATTTTCTTGCAAGTTTAGTGCAGATTAGCCCTGCTAGCCAAGCTAGGAAAAATTTATGGCTTTGTTAGCGGAGATTTTTGAATTTTTAACACGTTGTTAATTAAGAGTTATTCGTTAAAATTATGATTTTTTGTAAATATTCTAAATAAAATATTTTGCTGAACCGAGCCTGATATAAGGCTAGGGAGATACCCTTAGATCTAAAAACCAATTAGAGGAAGCTTATGAATACGACATGGAAAAATAAAGCAGGCAAGGTAGCAAAAGTAGCCTGTATTAGCATCTTAGCAGGGTATAGCTTTTCCTGCGGCCCTGCTGATATACAGTATGTAGAAAAATTTGAATATGACATCGCTGATAATCGATTAGATATGGGTGTTTTGTTTAATTCAGATTTTACGTTAAACACTGAGATAACAATACCGATTAAAAAATACGGTTCGGTTAGCCTTGTACCATCAAATGGGGCTCAGGGTTTTGGTATTCGTACTGAATTGAATTTAGATGTATTGCTTGATCCTGAAATGATGATGCTTGAGAGAACACGCCGCTTGCCAAGCGGTGAACGTATGAGTTCTTATGTTACAACAGACGTAGCTCGCCTCTGGATTAAAGCTAATGATCAAGTTGCTACTTCAGTCTATTTTGGTCTTGAAGAAGACTATAATTATATTGGAACAACGGTAGAACTTGGTTTTATGGGTAAAGATTTTCCTGCTGGTTTAGTGCTTGGTCAAAGAATTCGAGATCATAAGAATCGTCAGCTGGGTGTAGTTGAAATATATGGTCCAAAGCTAGATGGCGATAAGGTTATTGCTCCTGGTGGCATTTTCATTATTACAAATGCCTCAGATTTGATGAAGTACATAAAAGAGGCTATAAGCCAACCAAAAGAATTTGCCAAATCAGCTATACCAAGCGGTGATTTGATTTATCATGATCCAACTGAGGTCAATGATCCTCTCTATAAAGATCAGTTTAAACAACTAACGATTTTTAATATCTTTAAAGAAAAAGGTAAAAAAGCAGGCCTTTTAAATTAAACTATTTTCTTTCAAAGTATTGTCAAAAGCGAATCAAAGTTCAATCTGTGTGCCTATTTCAATAACCTCTTTTGAAGGGATATTAAAATAGGTTGTTGCTCTTTGGGCATTGCGCGACATGAGAGCAAAAAGCCTTTCTCGCCAAATTGCCATACCTGGCTTATCGGTAGGTATAAGGGTTTCTCGGCCCACAAAATAAGTCAAATCAGTGGCATCAATCTCTGGATGCATGCTAAATACTTTTCTTAGAATTGCTGAAACGTCGGGAGTTTGCATAAAGCCAAAACAAGCAATAACTTGCCAAAATCCATTTGCCAAGGGTGCTACTTCGAGTTGATAGTGTTTATTCGTAATAGGGACATCAGCGGTTTGAACCATCAGCAAAATCACATGCTTATGTACAACCTTGTTATGGATTGTATTATTGACTAGTGCAAAGGGCGTTAAATCAATATTAGAGGTCATGTAAATGGCAGTGCCTTCTACACGGGTCATAGGCTTTTTGGTTAGATCAGTTAGATAGGTGTCTACTGGAATAGATTTTTTGCGCATGCGGAGAGCCAAGATTTTGCGCCCTCTAGCCCATGTGGTCATCACTGTTAGCATCAGCATGCCAATGAGTAGTGCAAACCAACCGCCACCGATGACTTTTATCATGTTGGCAGCAATAAATGACAGATCGATGGTTAAGAAGATAACCGCAAAAGCTATGCACGGTAAAAGACGATATCCCCATATATACCAGCTGACAAAAAACATAAGCATGGTTGTAATAGCCATGGTTAATGTCACGGCAATTCCATAAGCAGCAGCTAAATTACTAGATGATCTAAAAAATAAGGTTAAAAAGATTGTGCAAACTAAAAGCGCCCAATTTACTCCTGGTGAATAGATTTGGCCAATTTGATGATGAGAGGTGTGCTTAATATCAGTTCTAGGCAAATAGCCTAATTGGACAGCCTGTCTTGTCAAAGAAAAGGCTCCTGAAATAAGCGCTTGGCTTGCTATCACAGCAGCAGCTGTAGCAAGACCTACAAGTGGAAAGACAGCCCATCTGGGTGCCATGTTAAAGAAAGGATTTGATATTGCCGCAGGATTTACTAACAAAAGCGCCCCTTGGCCAAAATAGTTGAGCAAAAGAGCTGGTAAAACACAGAGAAACCAACAGAGTCGAATAGGAAGGCGGCCAAAGTGGCCCATATCAGCGTAAAGAGCTTCGCCTCCTGTAACAACCAAAAAGACAGCGCCTAAGGCTGCAAGGCCATGAAAACCATTGTCTATAAAAAAGCGAAAACCATAGCTAGGGTTCAAGGCAGCTATAACCTGCGGGTAGTGCCCAATGTTATAGACACCAAGCGTGGCAAGAATAACAAACC